>DATFCE010000266.1:0-14295 GCA_035253365.1 Nitrospiraceae bacterium | reverse complement strand
TGGCCATCCCCCGGTCCGACGCCACCTTCGTCAACGCCGAGGTGAGCGTCGTCTTCCCATGGTCCACGTGCCCGATCGTCCCGATATTTACATGGGGCTTGCGCCGCTCAAACTTCGACTTCGCCATGTCCCCCTCCTTCTTTCCGAGCTCGCTAAGCCGGTCGCCTCTTTAACGACGGCGGCCGGATAAACCCTTACTTACTTCTATCAATCACACTGGCTGTCCGAGTCGAGCGGTGAAAAGGCAGGAGCAACGCCCGCGGCAATGCCAATACAATCCCGCACAGCACTGGAGCCCACGACGCGGATTGAACGCGTGACCTCGTCCTTACCAAGGACGTGCTCTACCAACTGAGCTACGTGGGCCACTCAATCGCACTCAACCCTCATAATAAGCCGAGTTAATGTGTTTATCCGGCACGCATAATTTATGGAGCGTGCCGGTGCCTGTACTCGCGAGCGCGGTCTGGAGCGGGCGACGGGATTTGAACCCGTGACAGCCAGCTTGGAAGGCTGGAACTCTACCACTGAGCTACGCCCGCAAATTAACAAAGACATTCACAACCATAATGGACTAAAAATTGAAGCACTCGCCTGATATTGAGAAGAATCAAATTAAAGTTTTTATCCGTCGCGCATAAGCTGAGCGCTCCGGTACTCACAAGGACTTCCAAAACTCAAATTAAGGTTCTTATCCGCCAGCCTTATAACCAGAGGCTGGCGGTACTAGCTAGCTTGGTCTGGTGGGCAGGCAAGGATTCGAACCTTGGAAGCCGATGGCAACAGATTTACAGTCTGCCCCCTTTGTCCACTTGGGTACCTGCCCCTCATCGCCGGGATGATTCCATCATCAATCAAGTCAAGGGTTAAAAGCAGACCATCCCGCCCACAGTTATCCCTCTGTGAAGCTGTCCCCGATGGATAACTGTTTCAGGATGGAAAGTGCATTGATCAGGAAGCATGCAATTGTATTGTTTAGGGATATCGATGTCAAGAGGGAGAAAACCCTTCGCTTGCCGCCTTCGTTTACTTCGAGGGTGGCCGGTGACACGAAGAGTTTTCAACTGAGGAACGTCCCACCTGTTCCATGACGTCGGCAGATCGCAGAGCTCGATTTTTGGGATATTCGAGGACGTGCTCAAGCAGCGCACCCGCTTCCCGGGATGAGATACGATATGCAGGAGCGAGATAGCGCTTGCGGGCTATGTCTCGTTCACCTGGGTCTTCCGGCTCATAATACCCCGTGAGATCCGCGTCGTGATCCGCTTTCTTCAATCGTTCAAGCCATCCCTTCTCTGCGGCTCTGTTCGTTTTCTTGTGCTTGTCCCGGCTTGTGCCGCGCGCTTCTAGTTGAGCCCAAATCGCCCATCCGATGAACATGGCCCAGGTTTCATTCAACGCTTCCCAGGACTCTCGGTCCGTCAGCACCCGCGCTTCAGTATGGCTCGTGCGCTGACGGATCGGAGTGATGGTGACGTGCCGATAGCGGCACTCCTGCAGAGCTTTTGCAAATTCAAGCAATCGAAACGCAGGCGAATCACCCTCGTTGGAAAGGGTGCTGATGTAATCCATATACGCATGAAATAATTCATGATAGAGCGTGCCGAGATCACGAGAGGGTAGGCTGCGCAGGGGCTTGAGAGTGCCTCCCGCCATGTTGAATGAAAGCGTCAAATTCAACACCATGCGATGCTCGTCGGGATGGTATTCGGCGGCAAAGGCGTGAAGGTCATCGAACTCTATGGTGACAAAGCCCGGCTTGATCGTTTTCAAAAACTCCGTCGGCAGGGCCAGCGCATCAGCTTGACGTATCAGTGCCTGCCACAGTTTCACAGATTCATCGGGAAGAGTGTCGGCAGAGCGCACGGCGGGGTTATCGTCGGCATAACACCAGGAGGAAGACAAGAGGAGGATAAGAGAAACTACGGCGGTGCGACACATCCACTGGTTTTTAGTCCCAGCGATCACAGAACCCGCCTTCCTCGACCAAGGACCAGGTATCCATGAGGGAAGCAGGCACGTCATCAAGGAAACGTGAGGGTTTGGACAGTATAGAACCCGTCGCCTTATCGTATACATTGACCGGATAGGTCAAAAAGAGATGGCGCTTGGCGCGGGTCACGGCCACGTAAAAGAGTCGGCGTTCTTCTTCGAGCTCCTCTTCAGTCACAAATGAATAGACGGAGGGAAAGCGGCCATCGACGACCCAGATGACGAAGACACATTGCCATTCCAACCCCTTGGCTGAGTGGATGGTCGAGAGTACGAGCCGCTCATCGTCTCGCTCCCCGGCTTCAATATCGGTGACGCTCTGGTCAGGCGGCTCCAACGCCAGATCCGCCAAGAATTCCGCCAGGCTATGATAGCGCTCGGCCATGGTATAGAGATGCTCGAGATCGCGAATCCGCTTGGGATGATCATCGTACTGCTCTTTGAGCAGAGGCAGATAATATCCGTACACTTCATTGACTTGCTCGGCCGGGGTCATCGAGCCGATTCGCGCCGCGGCCTCGAGCGCCCGAGCCAACTCTTTCAAGCCTTGCGACGATCGACCGCCCACGTCCCGAAGAACGCCGAAAGGCTGCCCGTGTGGGTGGTCCGCCTTCATCAGTGAAGCAATCAGATCCTGCGCTTTCTTAGGGCCGACACCGTCCACCAGCAACAGCACGCGATTCCAGCTCACCGCATCCAAATGATTTTCCACCACGCGAAGATGCGCCAGCAGATCCTTAACGTGAGCCGTTTCAATAAATTTAAAACCGCCTCGTTTCACAAACGGAAGATCTCGTTTTGAAAGCTCGATTTCCAGATCAAACGAATGGAAGCTGGAACGGAAGAGCACCGCCATTTCATCCAGCGGGACCCCCTCCTCCCGCAGCTCGAGAATTTTTTGGGCAATGAATCGTGACTGGGCATTCTCGCCGGCTGCCTGAACCAAAGCCGGCAACGGTCCATCAAGTTTCCGGGTAAAGAGATGTTTGCTGTATTTCTCGGGCGCCCCGCGAATGATTTCGTTGGCCAAATTCAAAATCGGCTGAGTGCTGCGGTAATTTTCTTCCAGTTTATAGATGGTCGTCCCCGGAAACAGATCGGGAAATTCCATGATGTTTCTGAAGGTCGCCCCGCGAAACGCATAAATGGACTGGGAGTCGTCCCCCACCACCATCACGTTATCGTGGGTCGAAGCCAATTGTCGGATGACGTCGGCTTGGAGACGATTCGTATCTTGGTATTCATCCACCAGTAGGTAACGAAACCGCCGAGAGATCGCTTCTCTCACCATCGGATGGGCGGTCAGCAATTCCCGTAGCCTTACCAAGAGATCGTCGTAATCGAGCAGCTGCCGCTGCCGTTTCGCCGCTTCAAATGCGCGCTTCAACGTCGCCAGGGCATCGAGGTGCTCTGAGAAATGGGCATACTCGGTCAGGATGACATCGTCGAGGCCGGTCAGCGTGTTCTCACATCGACTGAAGATTTCCGCAATGGTGCCTTTGCGCGGAAACCGCTTATTTTGCTCATTGAAACCGAGCTGAGCGCGGAGCAGGTTGATCAAATCCTCGGCATCCCCTCGATCAAGAATCGTAAAGCCGGGCTCCAGGCCGATTGGTTTTCCATAACGGCGCAAGAGCGTATTCGCGACCGAATGGAACGTGCCCCCTGCCACCCGCTCGCTCCGTGAACCGATCAGGAGGCCGGCTCGATTGAGCATTTCCTGAGCGGACTTTCTGGTAAAGGTCAGAAGCAAGAGGGTTTCGGGATCAAGGCCTCTATCGATCAAATAGGCCAGCCGATAGATCAACGTGCGAGTCTTTCCGCTACCCGCGCCGGCGATGACCAATGCCGGTCCTTCGCCGGCCGTCACGGCCTCCAGTTGTTGCGGGTTCAGCGCCTGCGCATAGTCCAAGGATAACTGAGCGGCGTGCGGCTCTACCGAGGATCGGTGAAGCACGTACGGCTTCATCTCTCGTTCCATGTCTTCCTCCAACTGAGCAGCGCTGTATAACATACCAGGTACGGTCCTGCAATGAGACCAGGAACTGCCGACGCACTCCCGCGATCGGGGTTGCCATCGCGCGCCCCTTGGACAGTGGGAATGACTTGTATATAATGGGCGCGGATCGGAGACCGCATGGCAACCAGCGAAGGGACACCCCCCCATATCCTCCGTGAACTCGCCGGCTTGATGCTGGCTGTGGCCGGTGAGTCGGTGACCATGGTCAAGCGAAGCGCCCCTGAGCGGGCGCTGAAGATGAAGAAGCAACAAGAGTGGACCGTGTATTTGGAATTTCTCAAAGTGCTCTTCAATCTCGCCGATCGCCTCGTCGCATTTCATCTTCCGATTCAAGAACGCCCTCATTTTATGAATAGTCTCGAAGACACCGTCTCTGAACAGTTGAAGAATGTTCTTGCGCCGGCGTTAGGTTCGGATGCGGATATGATGGAGGTCGTGCTGACCATCGGTAAAACGGTCGCCGAAAGTCGCCACGTGTACGAGCAATTTGCGTTCCTTCCTACTGAGGAGAGCCCGAAAAAAGAACAATTCTTCAAAGCTTTCGCCGAGCGCGTCGCCGAAGCGATGCAAACGCCCGGCAACGGATCGGTGATATCCGCCGCAACTATGTGCGCCAATGCCGCCATCCCGGCCATGAATGCCGCGTTTTCAGGCACCTCTCCGGCCACGTCCGGGAACGAAGGCATGGAGAAGCCCACGCCCTCTGTTCGGGGAACCGGGAATGAAATTAAGCTCATCAGCGTGATGGCGGCAATGGAGGGGGAGGCGGTGGAAACACGCTGGGGTCTTCACCCCCGCTTCCGTCAAGATTTAAAGCCCGAAGAAGTGCAGCAACTGTCGCGCCTCATGAACCGCCTCACGCGGATACTCGGAGAACGATATGCCGCTGTCGCCTTTTCCGATGATTGGACATCCTGGCATCACATCGGCCACGCCTGATGCTCCTGAGACACACACCACCAGTTGCATTCTCCGTCGCCGGGCCCGCGTCGCTCTCGCTTGAGTATTGAGAGCCGGTCGCTTTCCAGTAGCGACACGGTAATATGGCGTTCGATCTCTCTGCGCATCCACCGACACGTAGTGGGTGCGGCAGCCGGCCGGCTGGACTTCTCAACAAGGTGGTCTAGACTAGTACGATGTGTGAAGACAGAGGCAGCCTAGAACAGGAGGATGTGTGAACGACAGCCAATCGATGCCATTACAAGGCGGATTAAATCGGCTCCAAGAACTGGCCAATAATTTATGGTGGAGTTGGAAACCGGAAGCCCGCGTGCTGTTTGAAACCATCGATCCAACCCTGTGGGGTCTATCCAACCATAATCCCGTCAAACTGCTTCAGGACCTTAAACCTGAACGGTTAGCGGCGCTGGCGCAGGATCAAGTCTTTATCCGCCAGTATTCGGCCGTCTTAAAAGCCTACGATCAGTATATGGCGAGCCAAGGGACCTGGTTCATGTCGCAGTATCCGGACCTGGGCAATCGGTCCATCGCGTACTTCTCCGCTGAGTTTGGGTTGCATAACTCGGTCCCCATTTATAGCGGCGGTCTCGGCATTCTCGCGGGCGACCATTGCAAAGAAGCCAGCGATCTCGGCATCCCCATCGCCGGTGTGGGGTTTATGTATCCCCAAGGCTACTTTCGGCAGCGCATTACCCCGGATGGATGGCAGGAAGCGCACTATGAGCCGTTCAATCGGCTCGAATCGCCGATCAATCAAGCCCTCACTCCATCCGGTGCTCCTTGCCAGGTCAAGGTAGAACTGGGCACACGAACCGTGACGATCGTCGTCTGGCAGATTCGGGTCGGGCGGGCTTTTTTATATTTAATTGATACGGACACCCCGGAAAACGGTCCCGGCGACCGCGAATTATCAGCCAGACTGTACGGCGGCGGCCAGGAAGTCCGGCTCTGTCAGGAAATCCTGCTCGGCGTCGGGGGAGTGCGGGTTCTCCGCGCTCTTGGGCTTGCTCCGGTGGTATGGCATGCCAATGAAGGGCATTCCGCCTTCCTCACGTTGGAACTCTTAAGAGAATTCGTTCAAGCCGGACATTCTCATAAGGACGCCATGGAGCTGGTCCGCCAACGAACCGTCTTTACGACCCACACGCCGGTTCCCGCAGGGCATGATGTCTTCCCTTCCGAATTGATGGACCGCTATTTTCAAACCTATTGCGAGCAGGTGGGCTTCACACGCGAAGCCTTCATGCAATTGGGCGAGCATCCTGACTTCCCTATGGCCGGATTTAATATGACGGTGCTCGCGATGCACATGTCCGCCCATGTCAACGGCGTGAGTCGAGAGCATGGCCGTGTCTCCCGGAAAATGTGGCGCTGCCTCTCACCTGATGTCCCGGAAGATCAGGTGCCTATTCGAAGTATTACGAATGGCATCCATGTTCCCACCTGGGTGGCGCGCGAGATCAACCACCTCTACAGCAAATACCTTGGACCGGATTGGATCGATCGTTCGGATGATCCGGCCATTTGGCATCGCGTCATGGATATTCCGGAGAGCGAACTGTGGTCGGTCCGTCAAACCTTGAAGCGGAAACTGATGAGCTTTGTCCGGGAACGGGCGCGTGCCGGCTGGATGCAATGGCAACTCGAGCCCTCCCAGCTTTTGGCGAGCGGAACTCTCCTGGATCCGGAAGCACTCACGATCGGCTTTGCGCGCCGATTTGCCACGTACAAACGCGCCACGTTGATCTTCAGTACCTTGTCACGACTGCAAAATATTCTTCAGGATAGATGGCGACCCGTGCAGATCGTCTTCGCGGGCAAAGCTCATCCGGCCGACGATCCCGGCCGGCAGTTCATTCATCAGGTCTATAGCTTTTGTAAGGACCATGGATTCGGCGGGCAGGTGGCGTTTCTCCCGGACTACGATATGCACATGGCCAAATATCTGGTCTGGGGCGTTGATGTCTGGTTAAACACCCCTCGTCCGCCCATGGAGGCCAGCGGCACCAGCGGGCAGAAGGCGTCGCTCAACGGCGTGCCGAACCTCAGCGTTCTCGATGGTTGGTGGCAGGAAGGGTACGACGGCGCGAATGGATGGGCGATCACCGCCTCCACCGACATCACGGATTGGCAGGCTCAGGACGCGCATGACGCGGAACAACTGTACCGCATCCTTGAACAGGACATCATTCCCCTGTACTACATGCGCGATCGCGACGGCATTCCTCGAGGATGGATCCAGATTATTAAAGACGCCATCCGGACGACGGCGCCGCGGTTTTGTGCGCGCCGGATGGTGAAAGAGTATATGGAAGTCATGTATGCTCCGGCGGCCGACGTCCGGAATTCTACCGGATAACCATGCCACTACTCTCGCCATCGTAACGCCACAGCGGCTGCAATGCGATCAATTCTCTCCTGCAATAATTCATGCGCCAGCCGTCTCGGCTCATGCGGGATGCTCCATACCGGATCTTGGAGCGCCGGATCGCCGGCCAGCCGCGGAATAAGGTGCCAATGGATGTGAGGCAACTGGTTACCGAGTAGCGCATAATTTATTTTGACGGCCTGAAACACCTCCGCAAGCGTCTCCGCCATGGTTGAGATTTCCTCCATGAGCTGATTCCGATCATCGCGCGGAAGTTCAAAAAGTTCTTGCGCGTGCCGTTTCAACACAAGCAGCGTCCACCCCGGAAAGAACTGATCATCGTGAAGAAAAGCGACGGTAAGCCGACTCTCCTTAATCCGATGGTCGCCACGCGGCCACTGCCCCTCGCACGCTGGACAGGACTCAGATTTCATCATCACCTTCTTCGCCAGTATCGTTAGTCCGAGGTAGACCTGTCAACGCGGACATCCTTCCCGTTATCTCACGACGATGATTCCCAGGGCTGGCTGGGGTCCTTGACAAGGCCTCTCTCGATGTTAAGATGCACCGCCGTGCAGACTTACGACTTCCGGGAGCCACTGAAACGGGCCTGTGCGACCGGGCTCTTCCTACTTATTTCTTGTGGGTCGTTTGCCCACGGGGCGACGCGGGAGGTGCCTCCAAAATTCCAAAGAGACGTGCTCTCCGCGTTTCAAAAAGGACGCTATGCCGAAGTCACCGCCTCTCTGGAAACATTGCCCCAAGGCCAAGAGCTTTCAAACGATCTTCTAAAGGCCGGCCTCCTGAGTTATTTGCAACTGGGCCGCCCTGAGCCTGCCTTTACTACCTATACTCGACTCGTTCCATCGGGACAGCCGGATCAAATTCCCCTTCTCCGCCGATTAGCGAAGTCGTTCATCACGAGCCGGCTGCGCGATCCTGAAGAACACATTCGAATCGTCGCTTCCACGGCCTTAGCGGAAGTCGCCGATCCCACGGCCATTCCACTTTTTGAGGACAGCCTCCTGGATGCCTCCGTCCTCGTGCGGGCGCGATCTGCCGAAGGACTGGGGCGAGCGATCTCTTCACAGGCTTCTAAACGGCCTGTGGCCCCCTCCGCATTGAAACGGGCCTTGATGGACTCCGCCTCCGCAGTACGGGTGGCCGCGCTGCATGCATTGGGCGACGTTGGAGATCCGGCCACCTCCGAGCTTATTTCCCGCATTGCGCGAGCCGAAGATGGCCCAGTCCATGTCTTTGCTCTGGCTGCGCTCATACGGATGGGGCGATCCGAGGCGCTCGCCGAATTGCGGGACGCGGCTACCCTACCGGACCCCGAGACGCGCATGGCCGCTTTGGGGATGCTGGGACAACTGAAGTCGCCCGCCGGCTTTTCACTGATCAGCCAGTTGATTTATGATCCCGATCCTTCCGTGCGAGCCTTCGCCGCCGGCGCGCTAGGCGATTACGGCAATCCTGACGGCGCCGCGCCGCTGATCCATGCCCTTAGCGATGAGCATCCTCGCGTGCGCAGTATCGCCGCAGCAAGTTTGGGTCGCCTAAAAGCCCAACAGGCGCAGCCCATGTTATGGCAGGTCGCCAAGGACCCCGATGAATTGGTGCGCGCCGGCGCCGTAGAGGGTTTGCTGAGATTGGGTGATAGCGAAGCGACATTGATCGCGGCGGACTTGGCCAAGCATCCCGATCCCTCGATCCGAAGCGCGGCGGCACATGCCCTGGGACAGGCGCGCAGTAAGCAAGTCTTAGCGCTTCTCGACCAATTGCGTCAGGATCGACAACCGCAGCCCCGCCTGATGGCGGCACGAGCCCTCGGTAGAATAGGGGGGAAGGAGGCGGTTCAACTCTTGAAAAAATCTTTACAGGACTCGGATGCCGCCGTCAGGATTGCCGCGGCAGGAAGCCTACTACACGCCCTATCGGACGGTCGCTCCGAATCGCCGGGGTAACAACTATGCTGAAGTTTTTCGGACTGCTCACGTTACTTGTCCTGGCCTTTGGCCTGGGATACTACACCGGACAACGTCCCTTCAGCGACGTACGGAAGATCGTGACGGATCTTTCCCGGACCCTTCTGGATACGACAGTCGGGGTGGAGCGAAACCTCAGGGCTCATCAAGGATTGGTGGATGCCAAGGCGCAGCTGACCCAGGCAAAATCCGACCTCTTTGATCGAAACTACGGCAGCGCAGCACGCGCGCTCGGGGAAGTCATCGCAAATCTGGAGCGCGCCAAGGAAGCGGGCACCAAAAACGATCACACCGATCTCAACGCCCTAATCGCAAAAACCCGCGAGACACGGCAGGAGTTGGCTGCCGGCAAAACGGTTCCCCGCACGCGCTTAGATGAGATTCAGAAAGAAGTGGATGCGCTGTCAGCGCGGTAGGAGGTTGAGGTTGGAAGCTTTTAGCCTTCTCTTGTCCACCCCTTGACCTTAACCTTAGCCTCAACCTTAGTTCTTTAGGCGTTTGCGGTTCGCTTTTTCCATGCAGCCAAGATGCGTTCCACACGCATCTTTACCACCAGGTCGGGATCTTTCAACAGCGGTTTGATCGCTTCGCGACCTCGTTCGTCGCCGATCTTTTCCAGGGCGGCGGCAGCCGTTAAACGGGTAAACCAATCTTTGTCTTGCAGCATGTCGATCAACGGATCAAGCGCGTCCGTATCTTTGATGCGTCCAAGCGCGATGACCGCCTGCTTGCGAGTATTGTCATCCTTGTCCTTTAACGCGACAACCAATTTTTCCACGGCCGGTTGACCGAGTTCGACCAGAGCCTCGGTGGCGTCTTCATTAAATTCATCATTCCGTAATTGAGCAATCAACGGATCGAGCACCCGCTCATCTTTGATCTTTCCCAGCGCTCGAATCGCGTATTTGCGCACATCCCAATCCCGGAGCAATTTGATGAGCGACTCGACGGCCGGAGATCCCACCAGGCCCAAGGCTTCGATCGCCACTTCGCGAACCTGCCAATCGCCGTCCCGCAGAGCGCGGATAAGCGGCTCGACACATCGTTCATCTCCCATTTCACCGAGTGTAATGACGGCTTCTCGGCGAACCGCCCAATCAGGGTCCTTCAACAGGTCGATTTGAATCTCGATTTCGTCTTTGACTCGTTCTTCTTCAAGTACGACCTCTTCCGGCGGCCGTGCCGTGGCGGTCTCCGTACCCGTCGAGTCGGAAGATCCGACCATGGCTTCGGCCAGTCGATCCGTTACTTCGTCTCCGCTATCTGGTGTTTCAAGAGAACCGCGATCTTCCGATTGTCTTGTTTCATCTTTCATGGTATTCCCTACAGCCGCCATAACGTCGTAAAAGTATCAAGCCTTCGATGCCTCGGCGCTTCCGGCTGCCTTTCCCATCGCGCGTCGCTTTCTCATGGCTTCACTGCGTCGTTTTCGTTGGGTTCGTTTGAGCCGCTTGTGCAATGAACGGAGTGCCGGATCGCTTTCCGGACTCTCCACTCCAGCCGTTTTCATTTTGACCTTCTCCTTCAGTCGGGCAAGGTCTGTGTCGATCGGTGTTTTTTTGGCCATTGATGCAGGATCCTCCCTCGTAGAACGCAAGCCAACAGACAAAGGTTTCTCAGTGTAGAGGACCGGCCTCGGCAGTGTCAACACGAGGACAATAAGGAGAGTGTTACGAAAGCTCGAGCGCAGCCACGGCGTCGATCCGCCGGCCGGCCGTAAGGATATCGCCGGACCGGCGGACGCGGCGTTCGCGAAGCACATCACTGGGGATCTGACGGACATGGCGGTTCTCTCGCGAGGCGAGCGGTATGAATCGCCGGGCGAGCGGCGTCATGCCTAGATCGATGTCGGCCTGTACAGACTCGACCATCGCATCATCCGGACGATTGAACAGGTGCGCAGTCTCCGCAGTCCATGGACCCAAGCCCTGATGGCCGACGACTTCCAAATAGACGGCTGAAACACCCTCTCGGACCATGTTCAATTCTTGCGCGGCTCTGTAGGAGAGATCCAGAACGCGTCCTTTGACATACGGTCCCCGATCATTGATGCGGATGGTAATTTGCCGGCCGTTCACGACATTGGTGACCCGGACCATGGTACCGAGCGGAAGCGTTCGGTGCGCGCCCGTTAGGGCGTACATATCATAGATCTCGCCATTGGCGGTCACCCACCCATGGAAGTCGTCGCCGTACCAGGAGGCAATGCCGCGTTCCTTCATGCCCACATCGAGATCGGCTTGGCCCTTGGGTAAGCTCGCGCACGCGCCGACCGTCAGACTACACCCCAGCACCAACGTCCACATGTAGGATGATGTTTTCCGGTTCATATGCCCTCCACGCAGCCTACGACCGAATATCCAATCGGCTTCCGAAATCACCACGATCGACAACAGCGAACACGGCAATCAAAGGACCAATCGGAGGAACGGGACTGTAACAAAACGATCCTCACGAGTCAACGGCGACTTTAGTCGTACTTCTAGTAATTTGGCATCCGAATATTTATTCATCCTGAGAAGCCGGCCCCGCTCGCCGGTTCTGGCCGCGCAACCGAAGAACCGCCAGCGCCCTGGCCTCGATGTCGTAGGACGCGCCGCCTTTGAGGCTGCGGACTTCTTTTTGCTTCTCAGGTTCCACGGTGCTGAGCAAGTGTTCCCACCGCACGCCTCGCCGGTGCGCCGGCAACGTAAAGGTCAGCGGCTCATGATGCGCATTGAGCAGGATCAGCAAGGTCTCGCCCACAAGACGCCGGCCTTTATCGTCGGTTTCCTGCAAGGCATCCCCCGCCAAGCGCAAGGCGAGAGAACGCACGTATCCTTGGTTCCAGTCCTCATCCGTCATTTCCTTTCCGTCCGGACGAAACCAGGCGATGTCCTTGACTTCGGAGCCGCGGATACGACGACCTTGGAAAAACCGGCGGCGGCGGAGGACGGGTTGTTCGCGGCGCAACGCGATGAATTGTTGCGTAAATGCCAAAAGGGCCCGCGCCGCTCCATCAAGTTTCCAGTCATACCAGCTGATTTCATTGTCCTGACAATAGGCATTGTTATTGCCCCGCTGCGTTCGGCCGATCTCATCGCCGCCGCAAATCATGGGCACCCCTTGCGACAACAGCAGCGTGGCCAGCATGTTTCGCTTCTGCCGTTCGCGCAGCGCTAAGATGTCGGGGTTATCGGTCGGCCCTTCGACCCCGCAGTTCCAGCTTTGATTGTCATCGGAGCCGTCCCGATTGTCTTCCTGATTGGCCTCGTTGTGCTTGTGGTTATAGGACACGAGATCGTTCAGCGTAAATCCATCATGCGCGGTCACAAAATTCACGCTGGCGTGCGGACGCCGGCCGTTCATCTCATAGAGGTCGCTGCTGCCGGAGAGGCGATACCCCAATTCGGCCACTTGCCCGCCATCGCCTTTCCAATACCGCCGGATCGTATCCCGGTATTTTCCGTTCCACTCGGCCCACCCGACCGGAAAGTTGCCCACCTGGTAGCCGCCTTCGCCCACGTCCCATGGCTCGGCAATCAACTTCACCTGAGACAACACCGGATCTTGATGAATAATGTCAAAGAAGGCGCTGAGTCGATCGACCTCATGGAGCTCGCGGGCCAACGCCGAGGCTAAGTCGAATCGGAAGCCGTCCACGTGCATGTTCAACACCCAATAGCGAAGGCTATCCATGATCAATTGCAGGGTCCGCGGGTGTGAGACATTAATGGTATTTCCGGTTCCGGTGTAATCCATATAGTACCGGCGGTTGTCATTGACCAGCCGGTAATAGACCGCATTATCGATGCCGCGAAACGAAATCGTCGGTCCCAGCTGATTCCCCTCTCCGGTGTGGTTGTACACGACATCTAAAATAACTTCGATCCCGGCGCTGTGCAGGGTCTTCACCATGGTCTTAAATTCTCTGACGTGACGGCCTCGGACGGGCGAGGTGGCATAGCGGATATCGGGCGAGAAAAACCCGATGGAATTGTAACCCCAATAGTTCGCCAACCCGCGATCGGCCAGGTGCTTGTCTCGCACGAAGTGATGGACCGGCAGCAATTCAACGGCCGTCACGCCCAATGATTTCAAATAATCGATTGACGGCAGCGACGCCAATCCCGCGTAGGTTCCGCGTTGCCCTTCAGGAACGTCCGGGTGTCGGGCCGTAAATCCTTTGACGTGGACTTCGTAAATAACCGTCTGTTCCCACGGAGTGTGCAGCAGTTGATCGCCGCCCCACGAAAAGGCCTCCTCAATAACGACGCCTTTCGGAACGTTGGCGGCGTTATCGCGATCGTCGAAAGAAAGATCGGCCGCAGGATCGCCTATCCTATATCCGAACATCGCATCGGACCAGTCGATGGTTCCGGCGATCGCCTTGGCATAGGGATCGATCAACAGCTTGGAAGGATTAAATCGATGTCCCTGCTCAGGCTCATATGGACCATGGACTCGATACCCATAATGCTGTCCCGGTCGCACCTCGGGCAAATACGCGTGCCAAACCAAGTCTGTTCGTTCCTCGATCGAAATGCGATCGGTTTCTTTCCCTGTATCACCCTCATCGTACAGACAGAGTTCGACTTTGGTGGCATTCTCGGAGAAGATCGCAAAATTGGCCCCCTCCCCATCCCAGGTCGCTCCAAGGGGGTAGGGTTGCCCTCTCCATACTCTCATGGTTCGCTCTCTTTGAGGATCTCGTCTCGCACCATCCGCTCGGCTTCGAGCCAATCTTCAACGTCGCGCCCGGAATCGCCTCCACGGCGTTCAAAAAGTTCAAACGCCTTTCGCGCTACACGGGCATTGAACTCCACTTCACTCATCGGCATGTTGTTCGAGTCCACCGGCTTATCCGCCGGCTCGGAGGCGGGTTGTCCGACTGTCGCGGTCTCAGTTCCAAGCGGAAATTCCGAGCCCGATTCGGCCTCCGGTTCCGCATGGCTCGGTGTCGATTTACCTTTTTTTTCGTTCAGTGA
>DATFCE010000265.1:0-15681 GCA_035253365.1 Nitrospiraceae bacterium | reverse complement strand
GGATTGATTTCGTATGCGCGAGGTGACGGGACTTTCCGTCACACGTTGAATACGGCCGACGGCTTTTCCCGCAAACTCACACAATTAGGAATAACACTGCCTTTCTTCACATAGCAGACGCCTGCCGGAAGTGTTATAAGACTGGTAGCACCATCCGCAAGGAGACGGCAATGACCGATACGCACACGACTTCGGCGCTCGGCAAAGAGGTTGCTACGCTGGGAGGCGGATGCTTCTGGTGCCTGGAGGCTGTCTATGACCAGATGATGGGCGTCGCATCGGTCGAATCCGGGTATATGGGTGGAGACACGCCGAATCCCACGTACGAGGCGGTATGCAACGGACATACCGGCCATGCCGAAGTGGTGCAGGTCTCATTCGATCCGAAGATTGTCTCGTATCGTGAAATTCTCGAAGTGTTCTTCGCGATCCACGATCCGACCACGCTCAACCGTCAGGGGAACGACGTCGGAACGCAATACCGATCGGCGATCTTTTACCACTCACCGCAACAGAAAGCCGTCGCCGAGGAGGTGATCGACGCGTTTATGAAAGACCACATCTTTGAGAAGCCCATTGTCACACAGGTCGTCCCTGCCACCGATTTTTATGTCGCCGAGGACTATCATCAGGAGTATTCCGCTCGGAATCCGCTTCAGCCCTACTGCGTCTACGTGGTCAATCCCAAAGTCGCTAAATTCCGCAAACAGTTCGCCGAGAAGCTGAAGAAGTAACGCTTGGATCCGTTCACGCAATCATCGACGAGTCTTTCCGCAGAATCTTCCATCACCACCAATATCCCTCAGCGCATGGACCGCCTGCCGTGGTCCCGGTGGCACTGGCTGATTGTCTCCGCTCTGGGGATCACCTGGATTCTCGACGGACTCGAAGTGACGATCGTAGGCGCGTTGGGCGCGATCCTGACACATTCGACGACACTCAATTTGACGGAGTCCGAAGTCGGCCTGACGGCCTCGGCGTATCTGGCCGGGTCTGTCGGCGGCGCGTTTCTTTTTTCGTATCTTACCGACCGGCAGGGACGGAAAAAATGGTTCCTGATCACGCTGTTGATTTACCTGTCCGCGACGGTGCTGACGGCCTTCTCATGGAATCTCTGGAGCTTTATGGCATTTAGGTTTTTGGCCGGCGCCGGCATCGGCGGTGAGTATTCCGCGATCAACTCGGCCATCGACGAATTGATTCCGGCGCGGGCCCGCGGCCATGCCGATCTGGCCATCAACGGCAGTTGGTGGCTCGGAACGGTGGCGGGCGCGCTGTTGACCATCCCGCTATTGAATCCCCAGATCATCGCTGAAAATCTGGGATGGCGGTTATGCTTCGGACTCGGCGCCGTGCTGGGCCTCGGCATCCTCTTAATCCGGCGGCTCGTCCCGGAAAGTCCGCGGTGGCTCATGACGCACGGCAGGGTGGATGAAGCAGAAGCCATTGTTCACGACATCGAAGAACGCGTGAAGCGCGACGAAGGCTTGGACCGCTTGCCGGAAGCTGAAGGCTCAATCACGGTGCGTCCCTATGCGCACGCGACGTTGGGAACCGTCGCGCAGGAGTTGTTTAGGACCTACCCGACACGCACAGTGCTCGGCATCACCTTAATGGTCACGCAATCGTTTCTGTATAACGCGATTTTCTTCACCTATGCCCTCGTGCTGACCAGGTATTACCAGGTGCCGGCCGGCAGCGTCGGGTGGTATATCCTGCCCTTTGCCATCGTCAATTTCTTCGGCCCATTTCTGCTCGGACGGTTCTTCGACACGGTCGGCCGTAAGCCGATGCTCGTGCTGACCTATGGACTGTCCGGCACCTTGCTCGCCGTGACGGGATATCTCTTCTGGCAGGGATACCTCACCTCGGTCACGCAGACGGCGGCCTGGTCGGTGATTTTCTTCTTCGCTTCCGCAGGCGCCAGCGCAGCCTATCTGACCGTCAGCGAAATTTTCCCCGTCGAGATCCGCGCGATGGCCATCGCCTTCTTTTTTATCGTCGGACAAGGGGCCGGCATCGCCGCACCGTGGGTATTCGGCAAATTGATTCAGACGTCGGCGGTGAGTGTCTTTTACGGAAATCTGGTCGGCGCGGGATTCATGATCACCGGCGCCGTGGTCGCCATGCTCTTTGGCGTGAAAGCCGAACGGCAGTCGCTGGAGAATATTGCGACACCATTGTCGGCCAAGGATGTGTAGAGAGCGGACGGAGAGTACGACGCCCACCAACAGCCGACCCCATGATCTATCACAGTGGCGTGCTCATGGCGCGAAGATACGACCCACACGATCTTTGATATCGTCTAAGAGTGCGGGTTTTGGATTGACCTGGTGTGTTCTCAGGAGGACTTTTGCGTTGGGCGGACAAAAAGGAAATTCGATCCGGGTCTTTCCCTGCACCTCCGCGATAAGAGGGCTGCCCGGCCGGTCGGAAGGCCGCCGAATGATAATTAAGGGGTCGCGGTGCTCGATCACACACGACTGCTCATACCCGGCCTGCTCATATCGGCCCAAGTCCACGAGTCCAACAGTATGGCGTCCGGTGGCAAAGACCGTGTCGCCTTCTCGTATCGGTCCGGAGGGTGCCATTGAATAGAGCACGATCGGAACAAGCAGCATGAACGTCACGGCGAGCCCGATCGACCACAACGGCGGCCACGATTCCGTCATTTCACGTTGGTGCGTTGGCCGTGAGTTCATCGCCGTGTTTCCCTCGTTTTGAGCCATACTATACAGTGAGGTCATGCATCACGCCAAATCTCCGAGTAGGCTCACGGAAGATTCTCTTGCTCGTTGTCATTCCCCTTTGCCTGGCGACCTCGATCAGCGCCGCTGAGACGGCGCACCTCTGCAACGCTCCTGCCAATCCCATCGTCGCGGAGAATTGCAAGCCCGGCAGTCCGCCCGGCGAATGGTATCTGGGGTTGCCCGACGTTCAAAGCATGGTGGGATTTACGACCGACATCAGCGTGAATCGAGGCGGGACAATCCATTTCAAGATTCAGACCGATGCGGCGCGATACCGCCTGGACATCTATCGCTTGGGTTTTTATGGTGGAATGGGCGCCCGCAAGATCGCATCGATTCAGCCTGATGTACGTCCGTCTCCCCAACCCGGCTGTCTGACCGACTCAGAGACCGGGCTCATCGACTGCGGAAACTGGAATGAGTCCGCCCGGTGGAATGTTCCGAATGATGCAACCTCCGGCGTATATTTCACGAAGCTGATCCGCGAAGACGGCCTCCCGGGCGCGGGCCATCTCGTCTTTGTGGTCCGCGACGACGCCGGGCATTCGGATCTGCTTGTTCAAACGTCCGATACCACGTGGCAGGCTTATAACAGCTACGGCGGTAGAAGCCTGTATGAGAACGTGCCGGGCGGTACGGCACGCGCCTACAAGGTCAGCTACAACCGGCCGTTCAGTAATCCATGGACGGATGGCCAAAATTGGATCTTCAACGCGGAATATCCCATGATTCGCTGGCTCGAAGCGAACGGCTACGATGTGAACTACTTCGCGGCGGTGGACACCGACCGGCGTGGTGACCTGCTCACGCGGCACCGCGTGTTTCTCTCCGTCGGACACGATGAGTATTGGTCGGCGGCCCAGCGCGCGGCGGTGGAAGCGGCGCGCGATCACGGTGTCCATCTGGCATTTTTCAGCGGCAATGAAATGTTCTGGAAAGTCCGGTGGGAGCCGAGCCTCGATGGCTCCGCCACCGGCTATCGCACGCTCGTCTGTTACAAAGAGACCCATGCAAATGCGAAGATCGATCCCGATCAAAACTGGACCGGCACTTGGCGCGATTCGCGTTTCAGCCCGCCGTCGGACGGCGGCCGCCCCGAGAATGCGATCACGGGCACGCTGTTCATGGTCAACGGTCCAGGAGATTATCCCTTATCCGTCACCACGGACGAAGGGAGGCTACGCTTGTGGCGCCATACCGATCTCGCGATGTTGCCTCCCGGGCAAACGGTGTCGCTCACGCCGGGCGTGCTGGGATTCGAATGGGATGAGGACCGCGACAATGGTCACCGACCCGCCGGCCTCTTTCATCTTTCCACAACGGTCCGTCAGGCGCTCAGCCTGCTGCAGGACGACGGTTCAATCTACCTGCCGGGACCCGCCACTCATCACCTCACGCTCTATCGGCATCCAAGCGGATCGCTGGTGTTCGGCGCCGGCACCATCCAATGGTCCTGGGGACTCGATGGCCATCACACCCGTGTCCCGAGCATTCCCGATGTGCGAATGCAGCAGGCAACGGTTAATCTATTCGCGGATATGGGCGTGCAGCCCGGTACGCTTCAATCGGGGTTGGTGGGCGCGACGGCCTCGACAGACCATGTCGCGCCTGTTTCCACGATCACGATCCCCGCCGCCGGATGGCGGCGAGAAGCCAATGGGGCGGTCATTATCACCGGTACGGCGGAAGACCAAGATGGTCGTGTGGCCGGCGTTGAAGTCTCAATCGATGGCGGACTCACCTGGCATCCCGCTGAAGGCCGCGAACGTTGGCGATTTCGTTGGAAACCCTGTTGCGACGGAACGATGGCCGTCCGGAGTCGTGCAGTAGATGATAGCGGTAATCTGGAGCAAGCCTCGCGGAGTCTCCCTGTGAAGATCGTTGAACACAGGAATGAACGGCAAGACCCAAATGGTCGCCGGCCTCTACGATCTACAGCCACTGAATGCAGGGTAAGACAAAAATATGAAACGGCACACCACCACGTCGCGGGTGCCCCTCCAATTCCGTCTGGTATTTGCGCACCCGATCACGAAAGCCCATCAAGCGGTCGTCCGGCACGGCCAACAGGAGAACGGTATTGGCGCCGCCCCACGTGACTGAGCCGGGAGCCGACCCGGTTATGCCTTTTCCCTGCAGCCCATCGAGGCGGGTGTACGGCAACTGTTCTTCTTCGACCCACGGAACCACTTCTTCTTCCAGTGATGTTCGAAATACCATCATGACCATTTGCATCGCGATCCCTCTTCAACGGCTATTGATTTTTGCCATGCGATCACCGATGGTCTTGCCCCACTCATCACACATTTCGTCAACGCGCTCGGTTCCCGTACCGTATGGCCGAAGCGATGTGAAATCGTACAACGAGCGGTCTAACAGAAGAGACGGCGCGACATTCGACAGGGCCGCAAAAATATTCTCCACGCATCCCGGAAAGCGTGCTTCCCAGTCGCAGATGAGCGCTTTGATCTCCCTCCTTTTTAAATTGTCCTGCGAGCCGCACAGATCGCATGGAATGATCGGGAATGCCCGGCATTCCGCATAACGCGCGAGTTCGGCTTCCTTCACATAGGCCAACGGCCGAATCACGACATGCCGCTTGTCCTTCGAGCGCAGCTTCGGCGGCATCGCCTTGAGCTTGCCGCCGAAAAACATGTTCAAGAACAGGGTCTCGACAATATCGTCTCGATGATGGCCCAACGCGATCTTAGTGGCCTTCAGCTCCGATGCGACCCGATACAGATGACCGCGGCGAAGGCGGGAGCATAAAGAACAAGTCGTCTGGCCTTCCGGAATCATCCGTTTGACGATCGAATAGGTGTCCCGCTCTTCGATATGGAAGGGCACGCCTCGCCGTGTCAGATAGTCCGGCAACACGTGAGCCGGAAACCCCGGTTGCTTCTGGTCAAGGTTCACCGCGACGAGGTCGAAGCGGATCGGCGCGCGTGCGCGCAACAACAGCAGAATATCCAGGAGCGCATAGCTGTCCTTCCCGCCCGACAGGCACACCATGATTTTGTCGCCGTCTTCGATCATTGTATAGTCGGCGATCGCCTGCCCGACGAGGCGGCACAAGCGCGTCTGTAACTTGTCGGCTTCCTCGGTCAGCTTCTTGGCCGGCTTCGGTTTCTGTTCTATGGATACATTCATCATGGCGCTATGGTAAAGAACTGCCGCATTCTACCTTCAAGCGATAAAAAATGGCATAGTCCTTTATCGATCCTTCAGCCGAGACATGATGAGCATGCAAGTCCGAAAGCGATCGTTCGAGATCCCCTCCGCCTTTCAGAAAATTGGGAAGGCAATCGAGCCATTCCCGAAGGCCGCGATGTTCCAGTTAGCCGATGAGGGATTTTCTTCCCCATTTGAACAGTTGGTCGCTTGTTTGATTTCGGTCCGGACGCGCGATGAAACCACGGTTCCGGTGGCTCGGCGCTTGCTCTCAGTGGCAAGGACGCCGGCAGACCTGGCAGAGCTCTCGAATGAACGTATCTATGAGTTGATCCACGGATCCATGTTCCGAGAAACCAAGGCGCGGCAAATCCGGGACATAGCTTTGCGCATCGTGCAAGAATATGGAGGGGCACTTCCGTGCGATGAGACCGTTTTGCTCTCATTCCCCGGAATCGGCCCGAAATGCGCTCATCTTGTTTTGGGGATTGCGTGTGATCAACCAGCGATCAGCGTGGATACCCACGTGCATCGCATCACCAATCGGTGGGGTTTCGTCACGGAGTCCACGCCGGAGAAAACAATGCTTGCTCTTCAGCAGAAATTACCGAAAATGTTTTGGGTCGAGATCAATCGCTTACTCGTCCCATTTGGGAAGCATATCTGCACGCCTGCCTTACCCAAGTGCTCCACATGCCCAGTCCTGAAAATGTGCCGGCAAGTCGGTGTCGCCAAACATCGGTGAGCCGGCTGCGAGCAAGTCGACTCGGCGACACGCGATCAATTATGGCCCAGCGCTCGCCCGCGGCAAGTTGACCTGGAACGTAGATCCCTTGCCGACCGTGCTTGTCACGGAGATCGTTCCTCCATGCAAATCCACCAGATATTTGACGATGGCCAGGCCTAGCCCCGAGCCCGATTTTCCGGTAGTCGTCCCCGGATGCGCTTGAAAAAAAGGATCGAAGAGTCGACCGACTGCCTCCAGCGGAATACCCAGCCAGGTATCGGAGACCACGATCGCGGCATAGTCGCCTCCATGGCGTTTAATGCCGATCCGAACCGCTCCCCCTTCAGGGGTAAATTTCAGGGCGTTGTCGATCAAATTCGTCAGGATCTGAGTCACTCGATCGGCATCGGCAATAACGGACAGATCTTCAATGGAACGTACCAGGCCCAGCTTAATCCCTTGTTCATGGCCATCAACTGAAACTCCTCCACAACCTCACCGGCCAAACGCGGAAGCGAGACGGTCGTTCGTACGAGATCCAGCTTGCCGGCGACGATGCGGGACAGATCGAGGAGAATTCCTGCACCGCGCGCCGCCCCGCCTCCGCTCCGTGAGTTTTCGCGACACGCTCTTCAAGGTATTCGACGTTCGACCGAATCGACACGCCGCTCATATCCCGGATGGTTTCACCATCGGAGTCTTTTCCGAAGGGATGGAACTCCATGAAGGGCCGTTCGAGCATGCGATGAGTCTTGGAAAGGAGCTCATCACCGGTGCCCCACGGAGGCAAGGTCGGGTTCTGATGCGCACACTCGCTGAGACGCCCCGGATCAACGCTGTCGGGCGGATGGGAATCATATGGCCGGTCTGGCGTTCAGAGACATTTCACCAGTTCCAGAAACCGCCCCTGCCCTTTGCACAGCAGCCCCAGCCGACCGAGAAGGAATTATAATTGGCGTCGGGGACTGCGGTTCAAAGGTGTTCGCCGACGGTCGCAGCCATTTGTATTCGGTCCCCACGTGCACGATGAACACCCGTTCTCCGCATCAAGATCCCGTTCATCGACGTTTCCCCCTATCAGGGGATCGCGGTCGTTGCGATCCAATCCCTGAAACTCCCCGCTGTTGATCCAATTGCGCTGCAGAAATTCGAATTGCCGGCTGATACTGGCATTGAGCGCGATAAATGTGGTCCCACGCTCTTGGCCGTCATCTTGCCGGGACGTCAATTGCGCCCCGTATGGCAGCCCCCGACGGATAATCCGGTGCCGGCGACTTTCTAATTCGTTCCCTTGGTGTCGCGGGGATTCGTCCGCCGGACGTGAGCGCCGAGCGGGCACAACTCTCCGAGATCCTTAAGAAACAGTTCCGTGACGGCTTTCCAATAGAGAGCCCGTTTGACCTCTCGGACAGTATGTCGAGGATAGGCTGCATAGAAACACGCGGGGCGTACCTGGTGGTCCTTCACGTATTGAATGAACGGGCCGACCGGCTTGGCGCCGGGCCAACCGCAACAGTACCCAAAAATCGTATTCAAGGGGACTTCGTCACGTTCCGCGAATTCTTCAAGATAATCTTCCAATGAGCCGTCGGAGTTGCTGTTAAATAATAATCTCGTCCCGCCATCGATGATGACCCAGCGGGCGTAGTGAATCATCTGAGTTTGTTCTACCGGGTTGACCGGACGCTGCTGGAGCGCCGTGAGCACCGTTCGAAGTTCCTCCGCCTTCCCGGGTTTCAGCGGCGCGATGGCTGTCAATTCTGAAATATTGTTGTTGAGCCGGATCCCGGAAATCTGCGATTCCATGATTTCCGCCCTTGACGTTCCTGTGATGTGCCTGCAGTTCCGTAGTCCTTTGATGACAAGCCAGTATGGTTACGCAACCATATTCCAGCATTCGTCTATTCAGAAACGTCATTGGCCGAATTGTCTAAGAAGCTGAAATGATATTGGCACTGCATTCAAGGATGGATCAGATACAGGGGAGCCCTGCTGAAAGAATAGATGGTAAGTATCCTCCCGGACACGCGCGAGGAATCCATTCGGATACGGACGAATAGCCCTATTGAGGTAAGACACCTGGTCTGGCGTCGAGTAAGTCGAGGCAATAGAGTACACGCTAAAAAAGCGTAGTTTGCTCAAGTCCCGGCCGGCGAAAACTGCTCGGCACCGTGCCCTCCTCGCGTTCAGGAAATCCGGCCTTTCGACGACTGACTTTGAACAATTGCTCGATCAGCTGCCAATGCGGCCCTTCGCCTTTGTAGCGGGCGAAGAAATTACTTTCCGATAACTTGCCGCCACGCACTTCTCGAATTCGATGGGTGATTTTCGCGATGCGGTCGGGAAAGGCGGCCGTCATGCGTTCTAGAAAAACCGGTTCCACGTTGCCTGATAACCGTAACAGTACAAACGAGGCAACGCTCGCGCCGGCCTGCCGGGCGCGGACCAGCAGGTCGGGAATATCATCTTCATTGAGTCCTGGGATCACCGGTGCGATCGAGATTCCGGTCGGAATGCCGGCATCTGACAACACGCGCATCGCGTCAAATCGTTTGGTAATGGACGGGGCCTGTGGCTCCACTTTGCGAGCCGTCTCGTTATCCGAAAACGGGATGCTGAAATAGACGCGAACCGACGCCTCGTTTCGCAAGCGCATCAGCACATCGCGATCGCGTAGGACGAGCGCAGCTTTTGTAATGATACCGACCGGGTTGCGGAACTCAGCGCAGACATCCAGGCACGCCCGCGTCAGGCCATAAGTGGCTTCCAAGGGCTGGTAACAGTCTGTGTTTCCAGAGAATAAAATAAATTCACCCTGCCAGGATGGTTTCATAAATCGTTCGCGTAGGAGACGCGGGGCGTCGTGTTTCACCACAATTTTTGATTCAAAATCGGTCCCGGCCCCAAAACCCCAATATTCATGCGATGGCCGAGCATAGCAATAGGCGCAGGCGTGAAAGCAGCCTCGGTAGGGATTCAGGCTCCACCGAAACGGGAGATCTGGGCTGTCGTTTTTGCTGAGAATGTCGCGAGTGGCATCCTCATACACTTGCAACCGAACGTGATCCGGCTGCTCCAGCAACTCACGGTGCTGCGAGTCAAAGGGATTGTGCGGATTCTCTATCAGCCGCATGGCGTATGGTCTATTTCGGCACAGCGATTGTCAAGCGAGATGAAAGCTCTGTCGCCGGCTATTGGTTACCATTTCTGAGCGTGCCCTTCCAATTGACTCAGGCGGAGGCCGGTGATAGATTGCGGCAATTTCTCCATTTAATTTCATACCATGCACGATATTCGATTCCTGAGAGACAATCTGGACGCGGTCCAGTCGCAGTTGGGTCCGCGCGGGTCCGCTGTCGCCTGGGAGGAGCTTCGCAAATTACTGCAGGAACGCCGAAGTTTGATGGCCAAGGTGGAAGAATTGCGCCATCAGTTGAAAACCGGCTCCAATGAAATCGCACGTCTTAAACGGGACAATCTCCAGGCCGATGAAGCTTCTGCGAGCATGAAAAATGTCGGCGATCGGATTAAGGAACTGGAGGAACATGCCCGGATCGTGGAAGATCGCCTGTCGGACCTAGCGTTGAGAATTCCGAATCTTCCCCATGGATCGGTTCCAGCCGGTAGAGACTCGACGGAGAATGTCGAAGTCCGGCGGTGGGGAACACTGCCGTCACCGGATTTTCCGGCGAAACCGCATTGGGAGATTGGTGAACAGTTAGGGATTTTGGATTTCGACCGCGCTGCCAAAATCGCCGGGGCACGATTTGCCGTCTTGAGCGGCCTTGGCGCCCGTCTCGAGCGAGCGCTCATTAACTACATGCTGGATCTGCATACGTCACGGCATGGTTATCGAGAGGTGCTGTCTCCGTTTCTCGTTAACCGCGCCGCGATGATTGGCACCGGCCAGCTTCCGAAGTTTGAGGAGGATCTCTTTGCGCTTCGGGATGATGATTATTTTTTGATTCCGACGGCCGAGGTCCCGTTAACTAATCTCCATCGAGAAGAGATCGTTCTGGAAGGACAGTTGCCCATCCGGTACACAGCCTATACGCCGTGCTTTCGGCGTGAAGCCGGATCCTACGGAAAGGACACGCGGGGGCTCATCCGATTACACCAGTTCAACAAAGTGGAGTTAGTGGCTTTCACCCGACCCGAACGTTCTTATGAAGAGTTGGAACAATTGACCCATGCGGCGGAAACCGTGCTCCAAGATTTAGGGTTGCCATACCGAGTTATGGCCTTGTGTGTTGGCGATCTGGGATTTTCGGCTGCAAAGACGTATGATTTGGAGGTATGGCTTCCGTCTCAGCGTCAATTTCGTGAAATTTCTTCATGTAGTAATTTTGAAAGCTTTCAGGCACGGCGAGCGGGTATTCGCTTTCGTGGTCAGCCGGCGAAGGGTGGCGGCAAGACGGAGTTTGTCCATACGCTCAATGGATCGGCACTGGCAGTCGGGCGAACGGTTGCCGCGATTCTGGAAAATTACCAACAGCGTGACGGCTCGGTTATGATTCCGGAAAAAATCCGGCCTTATCTGCACGGAGTTGAACGAATCACGAATAAGGATAAAGATGAATAAGATCCCAAAAGGTGTGTTATCGGCGCGTCTATCGTACTATGATGGGCGTTGGACCTCCGCTAACTTGGCCTGGAGGGGTGACGGAGCGGCCGAACGTGCCGGTCTTGAAAACCGGAGTCCGGGCAACTGGACCGCGAGTTCAAATCTCGCCCCCTCCGCCACCCAGGAATTAATTGCCTCGTATGACAGAGAATGAATCACTCAAGCGCCTCATAAATAATTAAATACTTACTGTTCGTACATGAACTTCTACATGAAGTTTGGCATCATTATCCTTAATATCCTCTACGGCTTGCCATTATTCTCGTTCCATGTCATATTTTCTCTTAGACGTATGTAATCATGGCGCTTACAGCCAAATCTATAGGAGGCTATATGCCCACCGACATCATTTCAGACGACATGGATGTGCGTGGAGTAGATGGCTTTGGAGTTTTTGCCGGTCTGTTGTTCGGGGCTTTGGTTTGGCTGCTCATTCTCTTACCGCTCGCCTTTTATTTCTAGAATTTCCGGTGAACTGAAGCCGGCAATGTTGCGCATACCATTAACTTAACGTTTCCCTTTACCTCATAACCGCATCTACGAGTTGATAGACGACCTTATCTCTTCGAACTGCCGCACAGTAATCTCTTCAGTGGGTGGCAGATCATCGCTCAAGTCCTCAGCGCGGACTGAATACGAATTCTTACCGGGACGTGAGACCTGTGCGCGCCCTGGAATACCTTACTGCTGACTCGCCCGCCAGCCGACGAGCTGGCGTACAGCGTCCAGTCTTCTGCTCCACATGCGCGTTGTCGTCCTTCTTATAGGGCCGGGAGCGGGTGAACTGAATGACCCAGTCCCGGGGGCGCTGACACAACACGACCAGATGATGAGTAATGAACTCGCTTCCATTGTCGGAATCCAAACCGCAAGGCGAAGGGCAGCTGCTGCTCGATTGTGCGAAGCGCGTGCAGAATACCGGCTTGGCCTTTTGCCTCTCACCGCCTGCCGCTCTACTAGTTCGCTACCTAGACATTCTGCGGTCATCTGTCATACACTCACGTTTGTCGGCCGAGGCGGTTTCTTGGATATCCTCAAGAACGAAGGCAAACGACCTACCATGTCCGATGTGCGCGGAGAGGTGGCCGAGTGGCCGAAGGCAACGGTTTGCTAAACCGTCACAGGGCCAAAAGCCTTGTCGCGGGTTCAAATCCCGCCCTCTCCGCCAACTTTATCATCACCTCGGATCAGCTCTATATTTGGCGTCTTTTTTTTCCACTTCATCTTTTACCTCCGCTAGTAGCTTTTCAGCTTGCGGCCGATACCGGTGACTCCAGGCATACGGATCGTTCGGATGAGGCAGGGAAAGAAGCGTGTCCAACTCACGGCGTGCCCATTCAAAGTTTTTTCGCTTTATGTACAATCTAGCGAGATCCAATCGTGCGTGGGCGTATGTCGGGTCGACAACGACCGCTCGGCTTAAGTAAGCAAGTGCTTTGTCCGAATCCCCTCCCATGATCCATGGCAATTCTTCCAACATCCGGCCCATCATGTGAAGGGACGGCGGATGATCCGGTTGTAATTGTAGGGCGCGTCTCACGTGCGCCTTGAGATCTGGCACGGCACGCGCGGCTGCCGCCAGTCCCTGTAAATGCGCCGCAGTTCCGGCATTCGCCGCATAGAGAAAATGGGCAAAAGCGTTTGCCTCGTTTAGCTGAAGCGCTTGCAGCGCAAATCGTGCTCCTGCTTGGTAAGCCTCGATGCGTTGCGAGGTATCCGTCCATAAATCATCACCCATTCGAAGGTAGAGACGAGAAAGTGTCGTCAGCACTTTGGGGTCAGACGCGATTGAAGCTCCGGTGTTTTGTAGCATTTGAAGTTCTTTATGGAGAGATTGTGGGTAATCATCAGGCATCGATTCGGCGTAAACCTGAATTGATGCAACTATCCACAACAATCCCATTGTAATGATCTGTTTCATTTTCACACTATCGCATATCTCTGGAATATCGTCGATCGAACATAATGGCCGAGGTGATGTAATCTTTCTGTGTAAAAGGCGAAGGGTGTAAGCTGGGTCGCTGATGAGGCAGGCCCATTCTCCACCAAAGGAGGCTTACACCCATGACGACGCTAGCACCATGGACCGAGCAGTGGCAACACTTCACGTCAGAGGTCCGGGAGCAGTTCTGGGGCGATCTCACCCTGCACACCCGGCAGAGCTGGCAAGACTTCTTAGGCCGGCTGTCCATCGAGGCGCGGGATCGCTATCTTGGTGTACGGGAGTATGAACGGAGTCCGGATCGGGCCGATGCCCGGAACGGTTTTTATGAGCGGGACTTTGTGACGCGACTGGGTCGGCTGCGCCTACGCATTGCCCGAACGAGACGGCAGGCCTTCTTACCGGCGGGGCTAGCGCGGTTGGAGCGCCGCGCGGCGGAAGGGCTGCTGTTAATCCGAGAAGCGTTCTTGCGGGGGCTCAGCACCCGCACCGTGGGGCGAGTGGTGGCGTTGATCACCGACGAGCCGGTCAGCGCCCAGACGGTCTCACGCTTGACGCGGGACTTGGACCAGGCCGTGACGCAGTTTCATCAGGCCCCGGTGACGGACGACTGGCGGTATCTGTTTCTTGATGGGGTGAGCCTGCGAGTGCGGCGTCCCGCGGGGCGCAAGCGAGTGCAGTTGCTGGTGGTGTATGGCGTCCGGGCCGATGGGACGCGTCGGCTACTGGCCTTCACCCGCAGCACGGGCGAGAGCCAGGCGGCCTGGGAAGGGCTCTTGATGGATCTGTATCGGCGGGGGCTGGAAGGCCGGCCGCTGCAGCTCATCGTCACCGATGGCTGTGCGGGGTTGGCCGCGGCGCTGCAGACTGTTTATCCGCGGGTGGCCCATCAGCGCTGTTGGGTCCATAAGTTACGTAATCTGCTGGGAGCGGTCCGCCGCCGCGACCATGCCGACGTCAAAGCCGATGCCCAAGCCATCTATCGGGCGAGCAGTCGGTATGAGGCGGAGGGCTACGCCCAGGCCTTCGCGCGGCGGTGGCGGGCGATGTACCCGCAGGTGGTGAGACGGCTGCTCCGCGATCTGCCCGAGTTGCTCGCGTTCTTCCAGTGTCCGCGGCCTCTCTGGCGGAAGCTGCGGACGACCAATGTCATTGAGCGCTGCTTTGTGGAGGTCCGTCGGCGCACTCGCCCGATGGTGTGTTTTGTGAACGTGCACAGTGTGGATCGGATTATCTTCTCCATCTTCAACCGATTTAACCTGGAGTGGCACCAGCGCACCCTTCGAGAATTTACACAAGCAGCTTGACATCACCATGGCCGATGGAGAGTTGAAGGGAGAGCAGCAATTAGGTTACTCTGCTGTCATAAGCCTCTAAGGAAGCTATGCCGAAACAAATCAAGACCAGACTCAGCCGTGGGTTGTTTGTTGACCGCGATGTCGAACGATTACGTCAGCAACTCGTCCGGTTTCAGCCCTATCTTTCCCGTCGATCAACTCCGGATTCGTTGATTGATTTTGACCAAGCCACGGAGCAGTTACTAAGTGACCTGTTCGGCAGTACCTCGGAGATCTTGGAAGCGTATCAGTATGCCAAGCTGGGGGAAGCTGCCGGGCTCATCAATATGCCGGAAGAGGCGCAAGAGAGTGGGGCACAGGACGTGGATCGAGAAAGCCTGCAGCAGCGAAAGCGTGTATTGGAAAGCGCCGTTTCCGAGCTTGAAGCGCATCAATCCGGCAAAGGAAAGCGGCAAGACCCAGCCAAACGAAGGTCAGTACCGCGGGTTGCCGACTATATGTCGCCTGACGTGCGAAGCATCGCGGTAAGCGCAACACTGAAGCAGGCTGGCCGGATGCTGCAAAAATTCAAGGTGGGGTCCTTGCTGGTGGACGATAACCGGCGTTACATCGGTATCATTACCGACACAGATCTGAGCCGCAAAGCCGTGGCTCGCGCGCTTGATCCGTCTACGACGTTGGTCAAAACTTGTATGAGCCATCCCATTATCTCCATTGAGGACAGTGAACCCATTACCGAAGCGGTCAAACTCATGAAAGAATCCGGCGTTCGCCATCTCGCCATCACCGAGGACCGCACAATTATTGGGATTCTCTCCGTCTCAGATGTCCTACGCTACTATATGAACGCCGCGAAGGATGAATGATTCACGGCGCCTCATCTTCACATGCGCCCGTAGCTCAATGGATAGAGCACCAGACTACGGATCTGGGGGTTACAGGTTCAAGTCCTGTCGGGCGCGCCAGATATGGTGACGTGTTATCCGTGCCAAATCCAATTATTCTCAAGCGAAACCGGCGCACACGCGTTCCAATCAGTCGGGGGTAATTTTACCGCCCAAAAATTGCCGGTCTGTTGCACGAGCTGAACTCGTACTCGCCAACCTTTCCTTCCATCTGGATCACATTGAACCACGCGTGCATGAGTTATACGATCTGTATTTAAGATA
>DATFCE010000264.1:0-2337 GCA_035253365.1 Nitrospiraceae bacterium | reverse complement strand
CGAGTGACCCGTCCTTGCTCATCCCAGATCGCCTGGCCGCGGGCACGGACCCAATGGTAATCCCCTGACTTGGTCCGCAGCCGGTATTCTTCGTCATAGGGCACGCGGCCTTCGAAGTGGGCAGTGAGAGCGGCAAACACGCGCTCGCGGTCGTCGGGATGCAGCCGTGAGGTCCAACTTTCCAAGACGTCTGGAAATTCGTCATCGGTGTAGCCGAGCATGGTCTTGACGCGCGGCGACCACCAGATCGGCGTTCGCGGCGAGCTCCAATGTTCCTCGGGAAGGACACGACCGTCCCAAAAGCCGTCCGTCGAGCCTTGAATCACCATCTCCAACCGCTCTTCGCTCTGCTTCAATGCCGATTCGGCTTGCTTGCGGGCGGTAATGTCGCGAAACACGATCACGGCGCCGACGACTTTGCCGGCCTCGGTGATCGGTGTGCTCACATATTCAACGGGAAATGCCGTGCCGTCCTTTCGCCAGAAGACTTCGTCGACCACTCGATGGATGAGGCCGTCCCGGATGGCGGCATAGACAGGGCATTCCTCCGCGGGATACGGCGTGCCGTCCGCCCGGGTATGATGCAGAAGGTCATGCATGTGCCGTCCTGACAGCTCCTCCACGCTGTATCCCAGCATGCTGGCCGCGCTTGAGTTCACAAAGGTCGTGTTGCCTTGCTCATCAAGGCCATAGATGCCTTCGCCGGCCTGCGTCAGAATGAGCGTGTGTCGATGTTGCAGTGTGGCGAGTGTCTGCTCGGCCTTTTTGCGCTCGGAAATATCGCGAATGATTCCGCTGTAGTAACTCCCTTTACCGGTTCTCCATGTCGCGAGCGACAATTCGATGGGAAACTCTTCTCCGCTTTTCCGAAGGCCATGGAGCTCAACGACGGAGCCGATCAAGCGGCCCCTTCCCGTGGCCTCGATCCGGGCTAAGCCTCGTTCATGAGCGTCGCGGTAGCGTTCGGGCATCAACAGCGTAAGCGGCTGACCCATCATTTCTTCCATCGAGTATCCAAAGAGCCGGGAGGCCGCCCGATTCCACGACACAACAGTGCCGCGTCCATTGGCGACCACGATGGCGTCGGTTGCAGACTCGACGAGTGACTGAAAGCGGTGTTCGCTTTCACTAAGCGATTGTTCCGCCCGTTCGACCTTGACGGCGAGCTCCTTGACGCCGATCGCGCGGCGAAGCGTTTGTGTGAGTTCTTCTTTGTTGTAAGGCTTGGTGAGATAGGCGAAAGCGCCTTTCCCGAGCGATCCGACAGTCCGCTCGTGGGCGATATGTGCCGTGACGATGATGACCGGCAGCGAGGCATCACGCCGCTGGACCTCCTTCAGAACATTCAGCCCATCGCCGTCCGGGAGTCCCAGATCTAAGAGAATGGCATTGAACCGCTGTTGGGACACGAGTGCGATGGCGCCGGCACAGGTCCCGGTCACCGTCACGTCATAGCCATCGTGCTCGAGCAAATCCTGCAGCCCGATCACGATATCTACGTTGTCTTCCACCACGAGCACCGAATAGCGCCCACCAGGAGTCACCATGGTGTCCCTCGCGCGATGGGAAGTCTCCGGCCATGCCTATTAAGTCTCGAATCTGCCAGCCCATAAATCTTAATGAGGTCGTATCGAGGTATGAGTGCGGCGGTACGCCGTGGCGTGCGATGCCTCAGAAAAACGCCCGTCGACATTCTCACGACTCCCGCGCCTGCTTTTCAATACACTGGTAAGTTCTCTAGATAGACTACGTGCTCGGTCATCAGACGATCCAGTATTCCTTCTGACATAAAGCGAGCACTCAGAACCTTACCGTGAGCCATCCCATGATGCGCCGACCGATCTCTTCTCCCGTGGGATATTCTTTCGATCGATCGTTGAGAGCGTTGAACACCGAGATGGCGACCTCGGCTTCCCGAACATAGCCGGCGGAAGCTTTCTGCCGCCACAATTTATACGCCCCACGCATGTTTAGAAGGTTGTAAGCGCCGACTTGCGGATTCGGAAGCGTAACGAGGCCGGTCTGTGAAAATGACGAAAAGGATTGGCCTGGGGGGTACATGGCTGAGCCATAATAATGATAGATGGCTTCTGCGCTTAGACCGTTTTCCCACTCCGCACGTATGCCGACATTGAATTTGTTGTGGGGGCCCCCCCGGCGGACGCGACCGGTAAAGTTCTGTCGGATGTCTTGATAGGAATAGTTGGCAAACCCACTGAGCCACTTGGCTGCGAGCAATTCTATGCTCATCTCAGCCCCATAGATATCGGCAGAGCCGGGATCATTCGCATAGGTTGCCACCGTAGCAGACTGATTCCGGGCCGCAATGAGATCAGT
>DATFCE010000263.1:0-5625 GCA_035253365.1 Nitrospiraceae bacterium | reverse complement strand
AGCGGCTGACGTAAACGCCGCCAACTCACTGACCGATTCCACCTTCAGTCGCATCGCTAGAAGGAATGCGCCGGCCTGCGTGGGAGAAGCCTTGCCTTCGATCAGCAGCCGCATGGCCTGCTTCGCCTCGTCCCAGGTGAGATCCTTCCAGGCTTTCTGACCTTTGCCGATTTTCGCAATGAATTGTTGCATGATTACTTATGCAACCCGCACTCGGTTTTGCCGAAGTTTTTCCACCGTCCCGCGCGGGGATCCTCGCCGGGTCGCACCGGCGTGGTGCAGTGCGTACACCCGATACTGGGATAATTCTGATCATGCAGGGGATTGTAGGGAATCTCGTGGACGCGGATGTAGGTCCAGACGTCCTCTGTGCTCCATTTCGCCAATGGGTTGAACTTCACGAGCTGAAATTTCTGATCCCATTCGACCAAACCCGCATGAGCACGCGTTGGCGCTTGATCACGTCGAATACCGGTGATCCACGCCTGATAGCCGCTCAGCACGCGTTCCAACGGTTCGACCTTGCGCAAGGCGCAGCATCGGTCCGGCTCGCGCGCCCACAGTGCCTCGCCGTATTCCGCGGCCTGCTGCTCCGGGGTCAGGCGTGATTTCACCTGAATGACCTGTGACGATAGCAACCCGTACTTCTCAATCAGACGATCCCGCACCTGATACGTTTCCCGGAACAGAAAGTCGGTGTCCAGATAAAAGAGCGGCGCACCGGGATCTATTCGATGGATCATATCCACCAAGATCACATCTTCCGCGCCGAAGCTGCACGCCAGGATGATATGGCCGGAATACCGCTCCAGCGCGTAGGTCAACACGTCCTGCGGATGTTTGGCCTCAAATGAATCACTGAGCGCCTTCAACGATTCTTCGGATGGCCTGCTTCCGTTCGTTAGATCACATGCCATGGTGACCTACCTAATCCTCGACCTTCTCGACAAGGACTTTGAAATGCGCGGCGTCCGGCTCCAGTGGTTCCTGCGCCAAAATCTTATGCCCGTCGTTACGCAGGCTCATGGGCACATTTTTAATCGGCTCGCCGGCATCCAACCATACTTCCAGCCGCTCCCCGACATCCATCATTTCCAGTTTCAATTTGGTCTTCACATAATTGAGCGGACAGGCGACGCCACGAAGATCATAGACAGGCGCGTTGATCGCTTCAGTCACGGGCGCCGATGCTGGAGTAGGCGTCGGAGCGGTCGGCTTTTGATCGGGCTCAGTCAGGCCGTCCGTCTTCAGCTTCAAATCTTTTCCGATCTGCTCGGTCGCCTGTTTACAAACCTCGACAAAGCCGCGGGCAAAGGCCATTTTGGCCTGCGCGAATTCCGGCGTCGTCTCCTTCGGACCGAGATCGCCGATCTGGGACGCCAGATTTCGGTACGAAACCGGGACGACGCTTTTGGTCGCCAGACGGCGTTCAAATTCGGCAAAGGTATCGGCATCCGTCGCCGGATCGAGCCCTTCCGTCACCAAGAGCGCTTTCGCCGCGGCCAGGACGGCGCGGTAGGATTTATTGACGGACACCGAGTATTGATGCTTCCCGGCCAAGAGACGGGCTTGATACAACTCCTGTTCGGCCTCCAGAATTCGATTGTCGATCATTTCCAACGCGCCCCCGGCGCACTCGCCGGGGCCGAGATCCTCTAGGATAAATTCGTCCTCGCCCTCCCAGTCGTAGTAGTAGGTGGGGTCTTCTTCAAAGGGCGGAACGATCGTGTGAGGAATCAATTCCTCCTTGAGCTTGGCTTTGCCGGTTCGAGTGATAAAGCTCTGAAGGCCTTCGCCGTCACGACGCTCACGCCGGTACACCTCGATCAGGTGCGAAATGGCCGCCGGCACATTTTTGGCCGGCAGCTTGACGGTCATCTGGCCGATCTGCGCGGTTCCGTTCACGCGCCCTCCCAGGTGCAGTTCATAATGCGGCGCGACATGGTCACCCATTCGTTTTCCTACGCCGTGCAGACCGATCGTCGCGATGTGATGCTGGGCGCATGAATTATGGCAGCCGCTGATCTTGACGCTCACGTCTTTGAGATCGTCCGGCACCCGGCCGGGAGGGAATATTTCGGCCATAGCACGCGCCAGCCCTTTGGAGGAAGTAATGCCCAGCCCGCACGTATCGGTGCCCGGGCACGCAATGATGTCTTCGACGAGCTCGGCGCCGGGATCGGCCAATCCGAGGGACGCTAAATCCTGATACAGCGCTTCCAGGCGTGACTCTGGGACCCACCGCAGAATGAGATTCTGATTGATCGTCGTGCGCAGATTTCCATTGGAATAGGTCTCGGCCAAATCCGCGACGACATTCATCTGGGGCGTTGTGATATCGCCCATCTGCAGCTTAATCACCGCCGCGGCATAGCCGTCTTGTTTCTGGCGCACGACGTTGGTGCGTTTCCACATCTGGTAGGGCGTTTCATGCCTGGGACCGTTGCGGTTACCGTGACTGTTGCCATTGCTGTGACCATTTTCATGGCCGGACAGGGCGGGCTGACCGTCGCGGGACGTCGGCATGATCAATGGGAGAGGGTCGTCCTGATGCGGCAGGAGCCGGGTCGGCGCATGATCAGGACGGGCATGCCCCATATCAACGTACGCCTGCTCCCATCGTCGCTTGAACTCCTCGAACCCGAGCTTGTCGATCACGAATTTCATGCGGGCCTTGTTGCGATTCTTCCGATTGCCGAGCGTGTCAAAGACCTTGATAACGGCTTCAATCGTGGGGATCAACTCGTTCATGGGCACGAATTCCCGAAGCACCTGCGCAATGCGGGGGGCTGATCCTAACCCGCCGCCGACAGCCATGCGAAACCCGATCGTCCCATCCTCGCGCCGCGCCGCCAATAATCCGATGTCGTGAATGGGCGTCAGCGCGCAATCGTGCCGGCATCCGGAAAAGGCGATCTTAAACTTCCGCGGCAGGCTTTGATTGAGTGGATTGCGGAGCAGGTGCAAGGCGACCGTCTTCGCATAAGGCGTGACATCGAAGACCTCGCCTTGGCACACGCCGGCCAAATGACACGCCGTCACATTTCGCACGGTGTTGGCGCACGCCTCCCGTGTAGTCAGCCCTACCTCAGCGAGCCGTCGCATGATCGTGCCCACATCCTTCAGGAGGGCAAAATGAAGCTGGATATCCTGGCGCGTGGTGACATGGCCGACGCCGGTGGTGTAGGTATCGGCCAACTCAGCAATCCGGCGCAATTGATTAGCCGTCAACCCTCCGAAGGGAATTTTGATCCGCACCATCTGGGCACCCGGCTGGCGCTGACCATAAATGCCATGCTGCAAGCGAAACGGCTTGAACAGGTCCCCAGACAGATCGCCGCCGGTGACGCGCTGAACTTCGCCTTCGAACGTCTCGATTTCTTCCAGAATCGCCGGTGGAATCGGGAAGGTTTGAATCTCAACGGGGTGAGTCATCCTGGCCGTACTCATAACAACCTCTCTTGAAGCCTCTTAGGCTGACCTCTAAATGTGATACATGAGGGCGCGTTGTTGTTCAAATTGCTGATGCCGCTCCGCCAATTCCCTGAGCGTCACGGCGTTCAAGACATCCAATTCCGCTTGGCGCACCCGCTCCCAAATCGCGCCGAGGAGTTGTTCCGGGCGACTGCGGCCTTGAGTGTGTCGCGTGCCTGTCGCATGCACCGGCTTCGGCATGAGCGAGCCGTCCAAGGCTTCGACAATCTCGGCCAGTGAAATATCCGCGGCCGGTTTGCGCAGAATATAGCCACCTTGAACCCCGCGTAAGCTGTCGACGATTCCGGCCTTTTTCATCGCCAGCAGGACTTGTTCGAGAAACCGGATCGGGATCGCTTGGCGTTTGGCGATGGCCTTGGATTGAACCGGCAAGGTCCCATTATTCAGGGCCAAATCAAGCGCGGCCAGAATGCCATACGTCGCCTTGAGCGAAACCTTCATAAGTCGAGTATTCCGATAGAGAATCAAGATACTTGGCGCGGAGAGAAGATGTCAAGCGTGATGAACGAACCAATTTCCGGCAGCGGCTACGGTACCCATCCACCGCCGCATGGTGTGGCTGATGAGTGCGATGGTTATATTGGATGGCATACGTAATGGAACCATTTCGTCCACTGATGAGACACGGATCAAGCATTTTTCGCGATTGACATCAATGGAACCTTGGGGGATAATCCCGCCCTCTTCCTCGGGTATCCCTCATGACCATTCGGCCATCGCTCTTCAGTATTTTGTTGCTCAGCGCCGACCCGGATCTTCAAACACAGCTCAAGCAGGAACTGAAGGACTCGGCCGTGACCGTGGGCAAAGATTCCGGCTCTGCCTCGCGGGTGGCGACGAAACGTCGATTCGATGCGGTTCTGGTCGAGACCAAACGCGGTCCGTTAAGTGAACTTAGCGAATTGATCGAGATGCAGCGCGGAGTCGATCCGATGCACACCGTCATTTTCGCCGGTCCTCGAAGCGCCCTGCGACAAGCCTGTGGCTTCGTGCAGACCATGCGAAATGGGAATGGAACGGGTCAGGATCTCGGGCTGGAAAACTATATTGAATTCAAGTTAGGCGAATTCGTCAAGGGCATGAAAAATAGCTCAGCGAAAAACCTCCATCACATGCTCATCTCCGCCGTCGAGCGACCGCTGATTTCTCTGGTCCTTAAGGAGACCAATGGGAATCAGATTCAAGCCGCTCAGTTGCTCGGCGTCAATCGCAACACGCTGCGAAAGAAAATCACCGAACTGAAGATTCCGGTCAAACGTGAAAAGGCTCGGAAGGGGTAAGCGTCTGCCGTATTACGGTGAGCCCTTGAGCGGCGGAGCCCTAACATTGGTATGACTGTCAGATTTGCCGACAGGACGTCATGCCAGCGTGTTGAATTCTTGACACTATGGATCGCGCTATATTAGCATGCGCCGTGGATTTGGGCGCGTAGCTCAGGGGGAGAGCGCTACCTTGACACGGTAGAGGTCGGCGGTTCAAGACCGCCCGCGCCTACCATCTCCTTAAAGGCATCGGACCGCCAGGAGCCTATGGGACTGGCTCCTCCGTTGGTGTGATGCCTTTTATTTTTCGAAGACCGGCGCGCCGAGTCTCGATTCGGCCGGCGCTGAGAAGAGAGACTGCTTGGAGACCGATCAGTTAGGACAAACCCGTTTGCAAACATCCGGCGACGCTCACCACATCCAAATTACCCTTCCAGATGGATCACGGCACAGGGTTCCGGCAGGATCGACCGCCGGCGAAGCACTGAAGCTGAGCGGCCGCTTGAGCCCTGACATCTTGGCGGTGAAGGTCAATGGCCGGCCCATTGATTTGGCCTTATCCCTGATGGACGATGCCATCCTGGAGCCGATCACCTTCGATTCGCCTGAGGGCAAGGAGGTGTATCGGCATAGCAGCACCCATATCATGGCGCAAGCGGTCAAGGATGTGTTTCCCTCAGCGCAGCTTGCCATCGGTCCGGCCATCGAAGAAGGGTTTTACTACGATTTTGGCTTTGAACGCCCCTTCACGCCGGAGGACTTACAGAAGATCGAGGCGCGCGCGAATGAGATCATCAAAGCCGACCATCCTTTTGCACGCCGAGAACTGCCTCGACAGGAGGCGATTCGGTTTTTCAAGGAACGGGAC
>DATFCE010000262.1:0-4333 GCA_035253365.1 Nitrospiraceae bacterium | reverse complement strand
TCAAAAACGGCCCGATGGCCAGCGTGTCCATGCCGGTCCGCAAAAAGCAGTCGATCGCTTCCGCGGGGGTGCAGACAATGGGTTCGTTTTCATTAAACGATGTATTGAGCAGAACCGGAACGTCCGTGAGATGCTGGAACTCCTTGATCAACTGCCAGTAGAGCGGCTGCGTGTGCCGGTTCACGGTCTGGAGGCGACCGGTTCCATTGACATGCGTCGAGGCCGGAATGAGAGCACGTTTGTCGGCCCTGACGACATAGGTCACGGCCATGAAAGGAGACGCATGCATCTGCTCAAAATAGTCTCCCGTGGCCTCTTCCAAGATCGATGGAGCGAACGGACGAAATGGCTCGCGGGTTTTGACTCTCGCGCCGAGAATATTGCGCATCTCGTGACGGCGGGGGTCCGCCACGATACTGCGCTGCCCCAACGCGCGCGCGCCCCATTCCATGCGACCCTGAAACCAACCCACGACCTTCCCGGCTGCAATATCCTTGGCGGTTCTCCGGCAGAGGTCGGTCTGGACACATCGTTCGAAGTGAAATCCGCCTTGACGTAGTGGGTCCTGCCTTCCTTCGAGTTCAGCCTGGATCTCCGCTTCCGTAAACTCGGGGCCCCAATCCGCTCGATCCATGATGAATGTTCGTGAATGTCCCAGCACTTCGCTCCAGACGATATAGGCCGCGCCGATGGCTCCCCCCGAATCGCCGGTCGCCGGTGGTAGATAGATTTGCTGGAACGGAGTTCGTGAAAGGATCTGTCCGTTCACGACGCTATTCTGAGCGCACCCTCCTGCCAGGCAGAGCGTATTGTGGCGGGTGCGGTCATGCAGATGACACACGAGATGTAGGAAGGCCTCCTCGTACATCATCTGAAGCGAAGCCGCCAGGTTCTCATGCCGATGTGTGACGGGCTCACCAGGGCGGCGCGGCGGACCAAACAGTTTGACGAGCTCATCGGAGAAGAGACGGCCGATGACGGGCGCGCCGGTCTCCCAGACCATGGACACCCCCTCCGAGTGGTGGAGGAAGTAGTCAAGGTTGAGTTGAAATCCGCCCTTGGAGGTTAATCGAACAATCCGCCGCATGCCATCGAGGTATTCCGGCTCACCATATGCGGCGAGGCCCATCACCTTGTATTCGTCGCCGTAGTCAGGAAAGCCGAGATACTGCGTCAAGGCCAGATAGAACAGTCCCAAGGAATGGGGAAACGTGACACGGTCGAGCACGGTCAATTTGGATCCCTCGCCGACGCCGGTCATGGCGCTCACGAAATCGCCGAAGCCGTCCACCGACAGAACCGCCGCGGATTCAAAGGGCGACACGAGAAATGCCGAGGCGAGGTGAGCGCAGTGGTGCTCAATATGATGGACGTCTGCTTGGATCGAATGCGCCGAACAACCGAATGCCTCTTCTAAGTCCTGCCGGATATCCCGCACTTTGGCCGCGTTGCGCAAGCGGTCTTGGACCGCGCTGAAACGGGGGCGTTTGGAGACGGCGTACAAGGCTTTTTTGAGGAAATTGGCGCCGGGCTGGCGATTGACCGCGATATGCGTAATGTCACCGAGCCCCAGCCGACCTTCCCGCAGGCAATAGGCCACCGCATTGGACGGCAACCCCGCCCAATGTTTGATCCGGCGAAACCGCTCTTCCTCCGCTGCCGCCACGAGCTTCCCATCGACGACGAGGCAGGCCGCTGCATCGGCATGGTAGGCGTTGAGCCCGAGAATCTTCATGGCCCTTTATTCCAGATATGATAGTGAGAACAGAGGATTGTCAACGCATGCGATGTATCGATGGTAGAACAAATCCTTAGTCCGACGTGTAATCAGTAACATAAAGACCGTCTGTAGGGAAGCAAGATCCTTGAAATCGACGCCATGCTGCCTGGTGTGGGATACCGTTCAGAAAGCCATGGATCTAGTCCACTGGATTCAAGTAACACTGCTTCTTCGCAACCCTAGAAGTTGGTCGATGGCTTCGGCCACAAGAGGGATCATCGGGGAAGGAGGCGGCAATGTGCGGTGGGCATTTTTCTGCCGTGCCTCATTGATTGCCGCAGCAAGATTTTCCGGCTCGTAGGCCGGTACGATCAGCCCGTCTTGAGCCAAAGCCCGGACAAGCTGCATTTGGTGGTCATTGACGTGTTCATCATATATTTTTCTTCTGGGCATCACGACGGGAGTCTTTCCAAGCCGAATAGCTTGAAGTTGGGTGCATCCCCCGTGACAGATGATGAGATCCGCGTTTTCCATCCGTTGGACAAATTCATCTGTCGATAGGAAAGAGGTACAGATGCAGTGTTGCGAATGAAAAGACCGGCTATGACCGGTTTGGATGAATACCGAATCGTGTTGAAAGAAACCTTCACCGGCCAGTGCATCAACCGCAGACAATAAGCGGCGAAATTCCTGCGTCGCATTGCCGACCGTCACGAAGACCACTGCAAGAGCCCTCCGTAGGTTCCTTTGGGAAAGTATGATCCCAACGGCTTCCACTGATAAAAGAATCGATCAGCCACGTAATACATGATTCGACCTGATAAGGAGGGTCTCAGCACCTGAGTCGATATTTCGATATAAATAGTCGAGATGCCGTACAGTTTGCCGACCAGCGCAAACGGCACCACGAGCCCGGCTCCTGTACTGAGGATGAGACTAGGCTGTTCCTTCTTCAGGATGCGCCAGGCTTCCCACAGATTGACAAAGAACAGCCAATCACGTTCCGAATGGCGAATAAAGTAAGTGTTATGCGCCATATCGGCCGGCAGGTTGATGCGAGCATTGAGGACATAGAAGTGCGCGGTCCGTTGGTAGGTTGCTTTCAAGGCTCGAACCTCAGTCAGATGCCCTCCGCATGAAGAAACGATGCAGATCTTATGAGAGGAGCGTACATTCTCTCCTGAGGCTGAGGAAACCGAGTTTATCATGTGCAGAGTTCAAAAGGATCGAGCCGCTTTGTTTCGGCAGACCACAAAGAACGATTTGGGTAAGGGCCATATCCGACCGACGTGCTTCCAATTGATCGGGGTAAGCTCATTGCGGGCGCAAATACGCGTCAAAGATTTTCGTGTCCAGAATCGAATGTGCTGCCCTTCAGGATTGAAGTGATGTTCAAAGAAAAAGAGGACGACGACGAGGTTCTTGATCAACCCGTGATACGGCGTCGTCAGTAAGAGGAGGCCTCCCGGCCGCAGCACGCGCGCAAATTGCCCCAAGAGAAAGTTGACATCGTAGACATGTTCGATGACTTCGGAGCAGTAGATCGCGTCGAAGCTTCCATCGGGAAATGGGATGTGTTGGCCCGGCTGGATTACGCTGAACTCTACACCGGGAAATCTGTTTGAATTACTTCGGATCAAAGCGTCCGACACATCGATGCCGTGGACTTGATAGCCGAGGGAATGAAAAAAATCGGTAGTAAATCCGTTGCCGCACCCAAAATCCATGAGTCGGACCGATGCCGGCAAGCCGAGTTCCTTCAACGCGGCGGTCGCAAACGTGTGTTTCTCAGGATCGGTAGGGTCCCTCCACTGAAACCCGTTGGCTTCTTCCGCTTTCCACGTTTGCTCGTGGAGATCGATCACGCTTTTAGATTCCGGCATTCCAATCAGCGGCATGATGATGTCCTGGCGGCCTGCATGCGGCCGGAAGCCGCAAGAATGTGCTCGTAGGCCCGTACCATCGCGTCGGCGACTTTGGGCCACGCCAGCCGGTCTGTAACTAAACGGAGACCGGCTTGGCGCATGCTCACCGCCCGATCGTGGTGTTGCAGAATGTCGGCGACGGCGGCGGCAAGGCTGCCGGGGTCCCAGGGTACCACATATCCGGCACCGGCTTCCTGTACTTCTTTGAAATGTAACGTGTCCGTCATCACGATGGGAACGCCCAAGCAGAGGGCCTCATTCATCGCCATGGAATGAGCTTCGTGATGGGAGGTCAGTAACAACACATCCGCATCGGCCAGCGCCTCGAGGCATTGTTCATGCGGTAGTAGACCTGTCCGGAAGACATAAGATTCCAGGCCAAGAGAACAGGCTTCATGCCGCAAACGAGCCCACATGCCTTGGTCCGGACCCACGAGCACCCACATCACTTGTGGAAATTGTTTCACGAGCACGGCCAGCGCGTGCAATTGGAGTTCAAGCCCTTTGCTCGGATGGAGCCGCCCCGAAAAAAGCAGAATTTTTTTCCCTATGAAGTTGGGATGCGCGTGGCGAAATCGGCCCGTTGCCACATTAGTTCTCAGGGACGGATCGATACCATTGGGAATCACGATGGGGAAGGCTCTACCCTCCATCAGAGTCCCTGAGTCGCGTGCTTCGGCCTCGGTAA
>DATFCE010000261.1:0-13942 GCA_035253365.1 Nitrospiraceae bacterium | reverse complement strand
ACTTTTGACTTTTGCCTTTTTACTTTTTACTTTGAACGTGCGCTTCGCCGCCGGAGATATTCGGCTCATACAGCACCTGCACGACGTTGCGATCCGGGTCGGCGACGTAAAAGGAATAACTGCCGTCCCGATGGCGCTTCAGGGGGTGCACAATCGTAGCCCCGTATTGCTCGGCCAGCGCAAATAACCGGTCCACTGCCTCTGGTGTCTCCATGATGACGCCAAGATGGTCGAGGAACTGCGCGTTCGGCTTCGTGTACTCAGCCTGCTCCGCTCGCGGGATCTGATGAAGTGCGAGATTGTCGCATCCAGAACTCAGATAGACGTTCTCTGCGTCAGGCTCCCAGACGACGCGCATCCCGAACAGCGTCTCATAAAAGCGCCGGGAACGCCTCAGATCGCCGACCTTCAGCGCCACATGCCACAGACCGCGCACACCGACCGTGCCCTCGTGAGCCATGCTCGTTTGTATCCGGTGCATGCCGCCAGCGTCAACCGCAAACCACCGTGGGATGTCGATCGATTCACATGAGAGCGACTGGTATGGTACCGTGAGATTCATCTTATTCTGAAGAAGGAGTTCGTATGCGAGCCATCTATTACACGTCACTCGTGGCAATCTGTCTGTTCTCGGCCGAACCCGTACTCACGTCACCGCCATCTGCCTCCATGCCGGCTGCTCAGATGACGGGGCATGACGGTGCGCCTATGGTCTTGGTCCCCGCTGGCGCCTTTCCGATGGGCGTTCCCCAAGGAGACCGCGATGGCGGGCGGGATGAATATCCCCGGCATGAAGTCTTTTTGAATGATTACTACATCGACACCTATGAGGTCACGAACGCGCGGTATCTTGAATTTGTCAAAGCCACGGGGCATCGTCCTCCGCAAAATCCCAAACACGAGAACCGGACCTTGTGGAAGAACGGCACGGTGTCCGAATCAATCGCGGATCGCCCGGTGATCAATGTAGATTGGTATGACGCCGATGCCTATTGCCGTTGGGCGGGCAAGCGCTTGCCGACGGAAGCCGAATGGGAAAAAGCGGCGCGCGGGACAGGAGACCGCCGGTTCCCGTGGGGGAATACGGAACCCACGCACAAGCATCTCAACTACAACCAACAATGGCGAGGGGAGAAAACCCTGATGCCGGTCGGCAGCTATGAGGCCGGCAAAAGCCCCTATGGCGCCTACGACATGGCGGGGAACGTGTACGAGTGGGTCGCCGACTGGTATGACCCGCTGTACTATGAGAAGAGTCCCCCGAAGAACCCGCCGGGGCCGGAAACCGGGACATTTAAAGTATTACGCAGCTCAGGCTGGGCGGTGGAGACTCCGCTCGTGCGCCTTTTCATTCGCATCAAGAGCGATCCCTTGAATCGAAATGACTCCACCGGTTTCCGCTGCGCGGTTTCCGCGTCGGAAACCAAGTAAGATTTGGTGATCTGGTGATTTGGCGATTCCTCAAAAACTTAGAATCCAAAGTTATAAATGGCAAGTGCGCAGGCTGAGGAACTGAGAGAACGAACTAAACGCTTCGCGCTTCGTGTCGTGAAGCTCGCTCAATCTTTGCCTCATAGCCGAGAGGCGCGCGTGCTCGGCACTCAACTATTGCGGGCAGGTACATCCATCGCGGCGAATTACAGGGCAGCTTGCCGAGGTAGATCAAGAGCCGAATTCATTGCGAAACTCGGGATTGTCGTTGAAGAAGCCGATGAGACATTATCTTGGTGTGAGCTTTTGGTGGAATCAGGAATTGTAAAAGAAAAGACAATGGACGGCTTCATGATGGAAGCGAAGGAGATTCTATCAATCTTTGCTGCTGCTCAACGCACGGCCCGCTCCCGCAGCAAAACAAGCTAAATCACCACTCACAGAATCGTATTCGATGCCAAAATCACCAGATCGCCAAATCACCAAATCGAACTTTGCCGGCCTCGCCGTCGCGGCTTTCGAAAGCCGGATGGCGGCAGAGATGGCGCGGTTGATCGAGCGGTACGGCGGGCGGCCGTATGTCGCGGCGTCCATGCGCGAAGTCCCGCTTCAGAGCCACACCGAGGTCTTCGCATTCGGCGAACGGCTGTTGCGCGGAGACTACGACATGGTGATCCTGCTCACCGGAGTCGGCGCGCGCACGTTGCTCGACGTGCTGACCACCCGCTATCCGTTGGATGTGCTGACGTCTGCGCTCGCGCGCGTCAAGCTCGTCACACGCGGGCCCAAGTCTCTTGCCGTGCTGAAGGAGCTTGGCCTGACCGCCAGTCTGACGGTCCCGGAGCCCAATACCTGGAAGGACCTGCTCGAGGCATTAGATACATCGCTCCCGCCGGCGGGTTTGCGTGTCGCGGTTCAAGAATACGGCGTCTCGAATACGGACCTGCTCAGAGGACTCGCTGAACGCGGGGCGCAAGTGGATCGGGTGCCGGTCTACCGGTGGGCCTTACCGGAGGATACCGCCCCGCTGATCGACCTGATCGATCGGATACTCATGGGCAACATAGATGTGCTGTTGATCACCAATGCCGTCCAGGTTGACCACGTCATGCATTTGCTGAGGGACAGCACGCGTTTCGATAGAGGAACCGACCGGTTTCGCCATGCCGCCGGGCACATGGTCGTCGCGTCCGTGGGTCCGACGGTGAGCGAACGCCTTCGACATGATGCCTTACCGGTCGATCTTGAACCCTCTCATCCTAGAATGGGGGTGCTTGTGAAAGAAGCCAGCGAACGCGCCCATTCGATCCTTCAAACGAAACGCCTCCGGCACTAGATACTGAGCCTCGTAGTCAGGGCGCCACGTAGCTCCCTACCGAAGCCAGCCCGGGATCGGTCCTCCCATGACACGTTTGCTGCTCCCACCGGCGAAGGGTTCTCTGCCTGTCAAATTGGAGCGAGTACGCGGCACACCACCACCGGGGAGGATTGTTGAGATCCCCTGCATCAGACGACCATATTTCGTACGCCCAAATTTCTCCACCGGACTGGGTCGCGCTGCGAAAGACAGGTTGTCCGAGGCGGTGTTTCACGTCGCTTTGATTCGCATGACCGACAGCGCCTTTCAGATAGCGAGCCTCTACGGATTCGAACAGGATGCAGCCGCTCAGGACAGCCATGAGAGAGAAGAGGCATCCCAACACAGTTCCGCTGCGTCTTTCTCTCTTCATATTTCGGCCCGTCTACTTCATGACCTGACATACACCTGCACCGGATAGATTCTTACATTACTGTCTCCGATTCTGTGGCCACCGTACCCTCCGTTGATGAGCGGAGAGCTTGGAGGTCTTCACCGCCAGGACAGGACAGGAGACCCCGCGTAAGACGGCTTCCGCCACACTGCCCTTCACGACACGGGAAATTCCGCGCCGGCCATGCGTTCCCATGGCGATGAGGTCACAGCCCGTGGCCTGGACGAATTCAACAATGGAATCGGCCGGCGAACCGCCCCGAATAAGCTCTCGCACGGAAAGACCCTGCGAGCGAATCGTGCCGGCGACCGAGTTGAGCTGTAAGGCACGCCGTTCCCGGTCTTGTTCCGCCGTATGCTTGAACGTCAGGTCGATGCCATAAGATACGGGCTCCAAGACATGCAGCAGCGTCAAGGTCGCGCCACAATCCTTGGCGATCCGGATTCCATATTCCAACGCGTCCATTGAGCAATCGGAAAAATCGATGGGGACGGCGACATGATGGAATGTGATCGCCGCCTTTTTGTGTCGCTCCTCCACGCCTTTCGGTTCTCGGACCGTCAGCACAGGGCACGGGGCCATGGTCAGCACCCGTTCCGCGGTACTTCCCAAGAGAATGTGCTGGAGCCCGGTTCTTCCATGAGTGCCGAGCACAATCAGATCCGTATGAGTCTCCATCGCGACCCTGCAAATGCGCACGTCCGGGATGCCGACGTCCTGCTGATGGGTCACCAAGGCGGTGGATGGCTGAAGGCGCCGAACCACCTCGCTCACTCGTTCATCCGTCTCCCGATGATCTTGGGTGGTCGTGACATACAGTCCCTCGTAGACCTCCAAGACATGGACGACATGGACCGCGGCCCTGTACGTCGTCGCGAGAAACGCCACATATTCCTCGGCGTAGTCCGCGCATGAGGAAAAGTCGGTCGCGAATAAGATCCGTTTGATCACGGCATGCTGCATTGGAATCACGCTGGCGGCTACAAGTTCAAGCGAAGCCTGGTGACCCTCCCGATAACGTGACCATCGTCGGTTAACGTCGTGTCGGAATATTTCGGGTTGAGCGCATGGAGAACGTACTCCCGCCCGATTTTCTTCATCTGTCGAAGGACCGTGTCACGACCTGCCGTATCGACCACCATGTACTGGTCTTCCTCCACCCTCGCATCAGGATTGACGAAGATGATCTCGCCCTGGCGAAACAGCGGCTGCATGGAGTCATCGGGCACGCGCAAGGCGAAGACGTTTTCTCCCGCGACATCCGTTTCGATCATGGCTTCGACCGCCCGCGATGCCGTGTCACGAGCAGCCCGGGACCATGCGCGCAGCGGGACTTTGCGATACGTGACGACCTCTTCGCTCGGATCGGGAGGCAGCAGGTGGCCTTGTGCCGTTGGATGAAGTTCTCCGAATCTCAGCATATCCAGATCCATTCGGAAGTAAGCGGCAAACTTTTTCCAGATTTCAACGTCACGAATGACGTGTCCTGCTAATACCTCTTGCAGCACGTCTTGTGTGATTCCAATCGAATCTGCCAGGCGCCTTTCCGACTGGCCTTCACTCAGTTCTCTAAGAAGGAGTCCTTGGAGTCTCATACACCTCACCGTGCAGCAGAAACGTCTGAACGGTCACTTTATAGTTTGATCGTATCACTTTTGATTCGGCATGAATGTGACATCCGTCACCTTTTCTCGTCTATCAGTCTCTGCTGGACGAGCGACCGCACTTTGTTCGGCTGCCTCGTTGCACAGAATGAATCGGGAGCTGAATCTCTCCGGTATTGATTCGTGCCTGATCGCTTGCGACGTCCTTGACCATTTCAAGCAGCACCGGTCTCCGGGCAGAATTGAGGATGAGTTCACCTGCCCTGCTTTATCTTTTCGATTAGCGCTGCATCTGTAGACATACCCTAAACCGTCACGAACCCTCTCACATCCTCGGAGACCAGGTGCCAGGAAATATCACCCCGGTGAATACCTGGATATTTCGTGTGGATAATGCTCCATGCTTTCTGTCGTGCCGCTTCCGCAGCCGAGCCGGCCGTTGCGAATCGATTCCCCGAGTAGAGAGGCTCATTCTGATTTCCGATAATGACTTGGTTCCCGCTTCCATCCGCGATGAGTATCTTGCGTGATGCCCATTCCGTCCCCCCCTTCCGCTGCTCGATAAAGATCTGGCATGCGATCTTCCCTCTCTCTATTTCATGTCGCGGGGTTTTTTCGTCGCGTCCGACGGCTCCCCTTATCGGCAGTCGTTCCGGGGATACATGCCCGGCGCAGCGCCATCTGCGAATCGAGCGTTGTAACAAATGTTTGTGAGAATTTGACATCGAAACATCCTCCCTGCTTTTGAAATTTCTGGCCGTCCGCGTACTGATATCACCTTTCAGGCGTGGCGCGAGCGGGCATTCGAGCAATAGGTCCGACAATGAGCTGTCTCGTTCTTAAGCTTGTCTGTCTTTCATCGCCACGACACCGCATGCCCACACAACGTCGCTTTCCCTGCTTTAGATGGTATCCGCGCAACATGAACCGACCACGAACGGTTCATGAAAAATTCTTCATGCAGCAGAGGCTTGTCTTTTGTCCGGATGTTGAAGCGTAGATGTCAGGAAGGAAGCCTGGAGAACCTGCGCCAGCCGAGAGAGAAGGAGCTAGCGGTTGGAAGGCGACGGCTCCTTGTCGGCGGGAAGGATGAGAGTGAAGATGGACCCTTCACCCACATGGCTGTCGACGGTAATTGTCCCGCCGTGGGCGTCCACGATGCCTTTTACAATGGGCAGGCCGAGACCGGTGCCGCCACAATCCCTCGCACGGGCAAAATCGGTCCGATAGAATCGCTCAAAAAGGTGGGGTACATGCTGAGGGCCGATCCCCGGGCCGGTATCTTGGACGGCGACAGCCACCTGTCCACCCGTTGCGCTGAGGCGTACCGTCACGTCTCCGCCTGGCGGCGTATATCGAATGGCATTGTCGAGCAGATTGATGATGGCCTGTTTGAGCCACTGAGGATCACCGAGCACGGGAGGAGCCGGCTCCGCATGCAAGGCGAGCCGAATCCGATGATCCTCGGCGAGAACCGCCAGTTCCTCGATCAACTCTTCGAGCAAGGGCCGGAGCTCAAGTGATACCCTGCGGATCGGCGTACGGTCACCGGCAAGCCGGGTGAGCGTAAGCAGTTCACGGGTCAACGTGACCAAGCGCTCGACCTGTTCCAGGTTATTAATCAGAGCGTCGCGGTATTCTGCAGTCGTGCGCGCCTTATGCAAGGTCACTTCCAGGCTTGCCTGTAAGACAGTCAAAGGGGTCTGCATCTCGTGCGCCGCGTAATCGACGAAATATCCCTGGCTCTCCCGGGACTTCTGAAGGCGATCCATCATGGCGTTGAAGGCGCGCGTCAGTTGCTGAAACTCCTCATAAGGGGCATCGAGAGCAAACCGATTGCGCGCGTCCGGCTCAGAAATGGTGGCCGCTGTGGCGCTCAAAGCCTTAACCGGACCCAACATTTTGCAAGCGAGCCACCCGCTACTGATCCACGCCATCGCAAAAATCCCGACCGAGACAATCGCCATGAGAAGGATGAGCCCCGTCAGCGCCTTTTGCGCGAATAGAAGTGAAGCTTCGGCCTGGAGAATGTACCGCAGTTCGCCATGCGACAGGATGGGAAGCGATACACGGCGAATGGACGAACCGTCCGCGGTTCGCACCGTGTCATACAGCGCTTCGCCCCCGCGCGCACGTTCGAGCGCTGCCGGCTCCATCGGGGACTGGGGCAGCACGTCGGATCCTTCCCAAACCAGCCTGCCGTCCGATGATAAGAGGCGAACCGAATGCGCCGCCTCGCGCAACTGATGGCGTTCCTCTTCGTTACGGACGGCACCCTCCTCTTGAGCAAGGAGATCCTCGTCCAATAACTGAACCAGGTCGGGCCGCTGCTGAATCAATCGCCCAAGCGTGTCTGCGAGTGCGAAGAGACGGCCATCCACGTACTGATGGAGCAACGTCTCAAAGCCCCAATACACAAGCAGGCTGAAGATCAGGATCAAGCCCGCGATCTGCGCCAGGGTGGATTGCCGAACGAGACCTCGGAATGATTTCATGCCTGCTCTTCCGGTTCCTCCAGCATATAGCCGGCGCCCCGCACGGTGGTAATGAGCGGCGGGGAGAAGTCGCGGTCGATCTTCGCCCGGAGCGCGCGGACGTGCGCATCGACAATATTCGTCATCGGATCATAATTGAGATCCCAGACATGCTGGATGATCGCGGTGCGTGTCAGCACCCGATTCTTGTTGCGCAAGAAGAACTCAAGGAGCGCATATTCTTTATTGGTGAGGGTGACCTCCTTGCCGGCGCGCCACGCGCGGCGCGATGCGGGATCCACTTCGAGATCTGAGGCTTTCAATCGAGTGAGGTGCTGTGGCCCTCCTCGCCGAATCAGAGCTCGGACTCGAGCCAGAAGCTCCACGAAGGCAAACGGTTTGGTGAGGTAATCATCAGCTCCGGTGTCCAGGCCCGAGACTCGATCCTGGACGGAATCTCGAGCCGTCAGCAGAAGAATCGGGGTCGCGTTGCCGCCGGCTCGGAGGCGACGACACACGGCGAGTCCGTCGAGCTTGGGGAGCATGATGTCGAGAATAATGAGTTCATAGGGATTTTCGCCGGCGAGCTGCAACCCTTCTTCGCCATCTGCGGCAAGATCCACGGCATACCGTTCTTCTCTGAGTCCTTTGCGAATGAACTCACCCAGGTCGGTGTCATCTTCAACGATCAGAATCCGCATGATGGTTTCCGTAAGTACCGGGCTAGATTCCAGGACTATGCCGACAGGAATCCGCCGCCCGAATTCAGCCGTCCTCATAACATACTCGCTGTCGCCCTGTCATGGCTGATCCAGCCGACGTTCCGGCTTGCCGTGTCCGATATACTCACGAGGCGCTCACGTAAATATCTAGACACCGCTCGTCAAAAACGCGATCGCCCACCGGATCCCTACCACCATTCCCAAAAGAATCAGGGTGTAGAGAGCAATGGCCACGACCACAGCCCCACCTATTTTCCTCATTGCTTCCTCCTTTTCCTTTGCACCGTCATGTCACTTGTTCCCTCGTCGCCTCTCACGGTTGATCATCGCCCCCGTCATTGCGATATAGGTCACCAACAGGACAAGGACCGCTAGGCCATCCATAGATGCTCCAGGTGATAGGTCTTTTGTTGCACGGCCTCTTTTCTCCATGCCTATGCTACCCTCCGAACATGAACACACCACGAACGGAACGTGAAGAATGTCTCCATTCCGCCTTTTTCAGTTTGCTCATTGCCTGTATCTGTTTTTCTGAGGCGGCGTGGAGCAGTAGCTTCGAGACCCGCGGCTCCGAGTCCAGCGGACCGTGGTTCACCGGCACGCTGCTCTCCACACAGGCAGCACAGTCGATCGAGGGCACGTTGTTGTGGAGCCGTACTTCTACTTTACCCGGTTTGGCGGGCTGTATAACGACAATTGGCGTCTCCAATCAGCAACGGTATCCCGCACCATCATCCAACAGACGTATTTTATCTATGGATTGACGAGCCGAATGGATGTCGAAATTGCGCCGCAGTGGCTCGGCAATTATTCCCGGGACGAGTCGACCACCGGGTTCGGCGACTTTTCGCTGCAACTCGGATTTCAAGTCCTGAAAGGCCCCGCCGACTCGTGGCTTCCCGATGTCCGAATCTGGACGCAAGAGATATTTCCGAGCGGGCGCTACAACAATCTCGATCCGTCCAAAATCGGCCTGGGAGGGACCGGCGGCGGGTCTTTTGCGACGACGCTCGGCATCGGGGTGCAGAAAGCCATTCGGTTCACAGGCGACCATGTGTTCAGATACCGCGCGAATGTCACATATGGCTTTTACTCGTCGGTGGCTGTAAACGGATTCAATGCCTACGGTGGAGGATTCGGCACGGATGGCCGAGTCGACCCGGGCTCGGTGACCACGCTGACAGTGGCCGGCGAATACACCCTCACGCGTCATCTGGTATTGGCATTCGATATCAGTTTTCAGACCGTCAACGCGACGCGTTTTGAGGGAACCGCGGGCATCGGGGTTGACGGCGACCCGGCGATGGTCGGCAGGGGTTATAGCAATCTGCTGACGGTCGCGCCGGCTGTAGAATACAATTGGAATCAACACGTCGGCGTCATCGCCGGTCCATGGCTGAGCCTAAGAGGCAAGAACGCCTCCGAGTTCTTTGGGGTTGTGGCGGCTCTCTACTTGTTTCTGTAAAGCCTCACAAGAGCGCTTCGTGCTTCATTCGCTTCTTTTCAATATTTGCGCTCAGATGTCGACCGAAGCCGGTTTCAGCGTGCATGGATCCACACGCAATACGTCCGCGCGGGATATTATCGTCGCTGCTTAGAGACTGTATTGGCCGGCGGCTTCGGGTTGATACAGGATTTCTTCAATGCGAAGGTTCCTGATCCCACCGGGCACTCGCCATTCCACCGTGTCGCCGACCCGATAACCGAGAATGGCCGTGCCGATCGGCGCCAAAATGGAAATCTTGCGTTGCTCAAGGTTGGCCTCAGACGGGAACACGAGCGTGTACACCTTCTCCTCATTGGTCTCCAGATCTTTGAGGCGAGCGCGGGAGTTCATCGTGACCACATCATGAGGCACCGCGGTCGGCTCCACAATATGGGCGCGGTCCAACTCACCTTGCAGGCTTTCCAACGATTCACGGTCCCGCTCGGCGAAACTGATCCCAACTTGAACCAGTTCCTTCAACCGTGTGACGTCATATTCTGTGATATAGATATCGCGTGGCTCCATGATTCTCCTCTACTTCCTGCCAACGACCGACACGACAGTCCGCATCAACTGATCGCGATCGAAGGGCTTCTCAATCAAATCGAGCGCCCCCATTTGGCGTACCGATTGTTTCAAACCGAGATCCCATGAGCCTGAAATCATCAAGACCGGCATCCAAGGGCTTGCGGTCTTGGCGGCCCTGAGCACATTGAGCCCGCCTCCGGGAAGCTTGATATCCGAGATCAAGACATCATAGTGACTGTTCTCGAGTCGTTCGAACGCGGCTTCTGCCGATTCGCACGTCTCAATGCAGGCGCTGGGCAGCCACAACTGGAATAACGAGGTGAGTCCGTACAGTAAGGCCCGATCATCATCAACCACCAAGATAGCTGCCGTCATGACGTCCCTCCCGTTTCTTCACTTGATCCTCGGTTCAGGTCTTACTCCTCTCCGTCGTCTCCCCTCATTCACCTCTTCCATTGCTGATTCCATGAAAGAATTTTTCCCCATCAACTCGACCCCATCCTCGTGCATCCCCTTCAGCACGCGTTTGCCATCCCGATCGACAAGCCGAACGGATGTCAAGTCCACCCGCACCGGTCGATAGAGTGCATTCTCCCGCGCATGTTGCCAGAGTCGCTCCAGGGTCTGAACCCAAGGACCGCCCACCTTTCCATCAAGCTTGAACGTGGTTCCGTCCAATGTCGGCTGAATCGTAATTTTCAACATATCGCCCTTTCTATCAAGAATGTAACGCCGGCTACATGGAACTATGGAACTATGGGGAGGCCGGATAGTCGTGAAACCCCAAGACCGATAACCAAATCATCGGATCACAAAGGTCATCCGAGGCTCTCCGCCTCGAGCAACAACGAATACGCCAATCGACGGGCCTGCTGTCCGGTGAGAACCACACGCAGATTCTCGATGTCCAGGACAAGCGTTCGACCTGTCAGAGTCTTCTCGATCGGAATCGGACGGGTCGGCCGAACAATTGTCATCAATCGTTCGGCTTCGGCCCCATCGATCCGTGGAGGTGCGATCAGGAGCCCAGGTTTGTTATGTTCCTTCTTCAACTTCATCGCATCCTCCTAGCTTCTCTTGCCACTGATAAGGGCGGCTTCTCCCATGGTCTTACCTCGCTATGCCGCTGCGGTGGCAACCGCCTCCGTCACTACCGCCTCTGATGCGTCCTCATATGCGACCCCGACCAGTTCCGGCCCACGCTCGTGAATCACTTCCCACGCAATCTCCGCCTCTTCGACATGGCCGACCCGTTCCAAGATTCTGATCCACGCCCGTCGCTCCGCCTCCTCAACCGCCTCCGTCTTGCTTGCGAATTCCTCGACGCAGTACACCGGCTCCCCTATACGACTGCCGTTCGGGCGGATCAACGTCTTGTACGGTACCCACACCATCCCCTCGTTTCGTTCCGCGACAAAAATGCGAACTCGGAGCTTTCTGTGCATGTTTCGTGTCATCTTCGGCGCCTCCTTCCCCGCCCTCTATACCGTTGTGTGCGATTAAGAGTCATTGTACGCATCGAAGATGAAGCGTGAACGAACGGATCATGAAGACCTCTTCATCGGACTCTTTTTGATTCGATCAACATTGCAACTGCTGTGACACAGCCGCGATAATAGCGTTCAACTTGATAGTGAAGAAGATGGGAGAAAGGATTCAGCGAGCGGTTAAGCCCTAGTTTCCCGGCCTACCGAGGATCGAATTGGCTTCCTTCAGCGCGCGCATGAGCTACTCACATTGTCCTTAACTCCAAACTGGGGAACACCGAGAACTGAACCGGACTGAATATTTGTAAAGTTTTGTAAGCCCTAACCAGAGGAGTATTATGGCCAGCCCAGCCAGTTTTCCGAAGCATCCGATTCACCCCATGTTGGTTTCTTTTCCAATTGCACTGTGGATCTTCTCATTGGTCTGCAATGTCATTTACGCGATGGGCTGGGGAGGCGCCGTGTGGAATGACATGGCTTTCTACACCATGGCGGGAGGGTTGCTCGGTGCACTTGCTGCCGCGATCCCCGGATATCTTGATTACCGGACCACCACCGTTCCTGCTATCCAGAAAATCGGCCGTTGGCATATGTTGATCAACCTCTCCCTTGTCGTGCTGTTCGCGATCAATCTGTGGTTACGAATGGAAAGTGAGCCCGGCGCCGCCGTGCCTGTCATCCTGTCGGCCATCGGCATGGCCGTGCTGGGTGGTCTCCGGCTGGCTGGGCGGAGCCGCGCATGCTCCTTCTCTTGAAGTGCCCGTCCTGAATGATCCGCAACGGATCGAAGCGGGGCTGCGCTCTTACCATGCGATGTGCAAGACATGCCATTCTGCTCCGGGACGTCAACCATCTACCATTCAACAGGGATTAAATCCCAAGCCGCCGAAACTGGATTCAGAGCGAGTGCAGAACCGCCGTGACGAAGAACTCTATTGGGTTATCAAGAATGGCATCCGAATGACCGGGATGCCGGCCTTCGGAAAGACCCACCAGGATGAGGCGCTTTGGTCGATCGTTGCGTTTGTGCGGCAATTGCCGCATCTGCAAGGCAAAGACTACGCCGCGATGGTCCAAGCGGCCGGGTTGCAAACGAACCGGAGCACCTTGACGCTCAACATCACCACTAGCACGCATTATTCATGAACGCTTCTGCTGCAATCGTGGGTTCGCATGCTTTAGTTCAGAAGCCGGCTGCGGTGCTTTACTCTCGCGCCAAATCAATTCGATGGCGCTCGACCTCGCAATCACGGAAGCGACGCACCTGCATGCGATCGTAGCCGCCCTCCCTTCCCGCACGACGAGCTGTCGTCGCGGAATATCGATGTCTTTCACGCGCAACCACACACATTCCATGAGCCGGAGCCCCGAGCAATAAAGGAGTTCTGCCATCAGTCGAGGAGTGCTCGCTAACCGCGAGATGACCGCTTTGATTTCCTCACGCGACAATACCAGCGGGATCCGTTCCCGGTTCTGTGCCCGGTCCACTCCCTGCAGCCAGCCGAAGTCTTTTTTCAAGACCTCGCGGAACAAATAGAGAATTGCGCTGAAGGCCTGATTTTGGGTCGATGCGCCGAAGTGGCGGTCTCTGGCAAGATGCGTCAGAAAGGCTCGCACCTCCTGCTCCCCTAGTACCGCGGGATAGCGCCGGTGATACCCAACAAATTGGCGAATCCATTGGAGATAAGTATGCTCCGTCCGGAGACTATAATGCTTCACCCGGATGGCGTCGCGGACCTGATCAAAGAGTGTGGCAGATGGGTTAGGCTCTTGAGGTATAACTCCCAGAAGTCCTATCCGCTGTCTGAGGCTGATTAATTGACATTTTAATGAGTTCTGACTAGGGTGCCGATCACCTGGCGTGACAAAATACACCAATTGGGGTTTCTACTTTAAATTAGATACCTGTCCTAGGGGCACTATGGACAAGCCAACCAAGAAGACGAGCGAAGAAGTCGGCCTCGACGTGATCCGTGCAATGGATTGCGGATTCCATGGCCAAGATGACCGCGTCGTCGCGATCGTAGGCGCTGCCTACCTTGACTCTACTCTGGATTCATTGATACGCGCCATATTTGTTGACGATCAGGGCGAAGCCGACCGCCTGCTGCGGCCGGAAGGCGCCCTTGGCGCAAACGGCTCACGTTGTCAGTTGGCCTATTGCTTAGGCCTGATAACCCGCGACCAGCGTGATGACCTGAAGACTATTGCAAGGATTCGGAACGAATTCGCTCACGATTTCAGGAGAAGCAGCTTTAATGATGACCGCGTAAGAGATCTCTGCTCAAAGCTAAAGAGCCCATCAGAACTGGCAGCGATGCCTGGTCAGCTCTTCAGTGGCGAAACTGCTAAGCAACTCAAGAAGTACGTTGAAGGGATAACGGCGACGCCACGTGAGAAATTCCGGATGTCCGTGATCGGGCTTGTCGGCGCATTGCTCCGGCGCATTCACTACGTGC
>DATFCE010000260.1:0-5242 GCA_035253365.1 Nitrospiraceae bacterium | reverse complement strand
GGCTCCGTGGCAAGGGCGATCGTGAGGCCGCCAACTGTCTTCTCTCCCGATGCCTTCGTTTGCTTGCCTGCCTCGGACGGTGCTCTGCCCATCGGCATGCCGCCCATCTCCATTTCACCCATCCGGGCCTGCTCCATCTTGACGCCGCCCATCCCCAGCGACCCCATCATGTTGGTGGCCGCCATCAATTTGCTCTCTGAGTCGATGAGAAAATTGCCCGACGTGACGACACGATCGCCGGGCTGCAACCCTTCATGCACCTCGTAGTAGGACCCGATCTTCGGCCCGACTTTGACTTCCCTCGGCTCAAAGAAGCCTTCGCCGCGGACGAGAAAGACTAACTGGCGGGTCCCGGAGTCCAGCAGGGCCCCTTCCGGCAGCGCGAGACGATGGCCTCGGTCGACCTTGATCTGCACCGTCCCATACATTTCCGGCTTCAAGAGCAGCTTAGGATTGGGCAAGTCCACGCGCACCTTTACGGTCCGTGCTTGCTGATTCAGGTAGGGGTACAGGTAGGAGACTCGTCCGTGAAACGGCTGAGTCGGATAAGCCGTGAACGTGGCGGTCGCGCGCTGGTTGATCGTGACGAAGGGAACTTCAAATTCATAAATCTCCGCGGTCATCCACACCACGCTCAAATCCGCAATCGAGTAGAGGCGCGTCTGCGGTTGGACAAACATCCCCTTGAAGACCTGCTTGTCGATCACATAGCCCGTGACCGGAGAGAAGATGGTCAGATAGGTCTGGGCCTTACCTCGACGCGCAATGTCGTCGATTTGCCGGTCGGTCAACGTCCAGAGACGTAGGCGCTCACGGGCCGCGTCGATGAGTTGATCGGTCTGCCGGCGCACTTGACCCAGCGGACTCTCCTGAAGCTTCTCGCGCGCGCGGATGGCGAGAAGAAACTCATCTTGGCTCGCCACGAGATCGGGACTGTAGAGCGTGAACAGCGGCTGTCCCTTGCGCACGAGTTGTCCCGTGTAATCCACGAAGAGATCTTCCACCCACCCCGAAATCCGCAAATTGACATAGGCAATCCGCTGCTCGTCATACTCGACTCGTCCTACCGCCCGGACGGTCGTCTCCAGCGGCCGCTTCTCCACAACCGCCGTGGTCACTCCGATAAGCTGCTGCTTGTACGGGGACACCATCGCATAGGCTTGCGTGGACCCGGCGTCAGAACGCGTATCGGCTGGAGCGGGAGATGGTTTCCCTTGTTGAGCTTGACCGCCTGCCGTCGCCGGTTCCTTTCTTGGCGCGTCCTGTGTTTGTCTTGGCTCGGTCAGCCAGATCACTCCTCCGAACAAGAGAAGGATTCCGAGGCCGATCAGAACCCACCGTCTTTGTTTTCCATTCAGCATCCCGCACCTCATTCAACACACGTCGACGTTTCCCATCGAGCGTTCAAAGAGACCGAGCCACAGTCTGCTAAAGCCCTGCGAGCTAGCGGTGAAATCTTTAATTGGATCTACGAAGAGGAACAGCGGAGAGGAAGAATCAGATGCGGAGAACCACGGTTGATGAACAGAGATCCAGCGGATGACTTTCTATAGGGGGATGCTGCCAGCGGGAGTCGTCGGCAGTGAGGATGAAGGAAAGAGGCGTTGAAACAGGAAAGGCTGCAGAATCGATCGCTACAGAATGCAAGTCATGTAAGTCTGATGCGGGAGAAGCCTGGATCCCGAGATTTTTGAAGCCGTCACAAAACTGCCCGGCCGGTTGTTCCATCGGTTCTGAGCAGTTACTCGACATGCCGATCGGAAGCTCGCCGTAGATTGGAATCAAGCAGGCATAGGCGTTAAATCCTAGCCCGACAAACAAGAGAACCAAGATTATGGCTATCGCCTTTCGCATGATGGCCTAAACATACTCCATCCAGTAGAGGCGGTCAAACTACTTACTGTCTCCCCCGATGCCCAGCACCGCGGTCCATCTGCGGATATCAATCTGATCGGCAACAGTGATCAGCTTCGCGCGGATCTGCTCCCCTCGAACGAAATCGGTCCCCAGTGCCTGGCCGCGCCATGGCTGTCTCTCACCCTCTAATGCTCACATAATGCTCACATTCTAAGCCTCTAAGGCAGTAAATCCAGCTTGGCCGATCACCTCCTTGAGGCGTTCTGCCGGGACCTTCGCGGGCTCATAAGTTACTTGGACATGCTTTTGAGCCACTTTGGGGTTTACCTCGCGCACCCCCGGGACTGCTTGCAGGCTCTGCTGAATCTTCGTCGCGCACCCCTCGCAGACCATGTTCGGGATCAGGAATTCCCGCTCCGCCAGCGCCGCGTGCTCCGGCACGGCTTCGCGCTCCAGCTTCATCCAGCGGAGCCTCAGCGTGTTGAGCAGAATGGCAAAGATGCTCACGACCATGAACAAGACCGCAAACAGGGGTGTGACATACCCAAACGCTGCGAAGAACATTCCCACAATGTTGAACAACACCGCGACGATCACATTCCCGGTCAGCGTCCGGTAACTGGCCTTGCCCAACGTCAAGGCATTCAGCACGTCATCGGGTCGGTCGCCGACCAGAATGACGCCGGCCGATTCAATCGCGACATCCGTGCCGGCCCCGATCGCGATCCCGACATCCGCTTGTGCTAGAGCGGGGGCATCGTTAATGCCGTCTCCCACCATCGCGACCTTCCGGCCTTCGCGTTGCAGCGCTTCAATGGCCGCGACCTTCTGCGGCGGGAGTAATTCCGCTCGTACCTCATCCACCATGAGCGTCTTGCCGATGGCTTCCGCTACGCGGCGGGCATCGCCCGTCAGCATCACGGTGCGCAGGCCACGCACGCGGAGCTTCTCGATCAGCCGTTTCGTGCCCGGCCGCGGCGTATCCTGTAGTGCGACGAGCCCGAGCGCAGTGCCCTCGCGCGCGATTACCACCACCGTTTTCCCTGCACCATGGAGCCGGTCGATCTGACCACGGACGTCCTGCGTGAGTTTGACGCCGCGCTCCTCGATGAACGAAGGCTTGCCGGCGAGCACCTCTGCGCCTTGGACCGTGCCCGACACGCCTTTGCCTGGCCAGACCCGGAATTGCTCCACCGCGACGGTCTTCACGTCTTCCCGCTCCGCAAAGAAGCGGATCGCCTGACCCAGGGGATGTTCGGAGGGTGCCTCCACCGCCCCCGCCACCTTCAACAGGTCCACACGGTCGGTGCCCATCGGGACCAGATCCGTCACCGTCGGCCGACCGTAGGTGAGTGTCCCGGTCTTGTCGAAGACTACCGTATTCACGATCGACAGTCCGTGGAAGACCTCGCTGGCCTTGACCAACAGCCCGATGGCAATACCCTTTCCGCCTGCAATCGCAGCCAGCATGGGGGTCGTGATCCCCAAGGCACAGGGATAACCCATAATGACCGTGGTCAGCAGCACGAGGGTCGCCTTGGTGTAGTCTCCGGTGCCGAAGACCCAGACCGCAAACGCCAGCCCGGCGATGAGAAAGACGACCGGCCCATAGTAGTTCATCAAACGATCGGCTAAGAGTTCAATCGGCGGCTTGCGTTCGGCAATTTGGGTCATCAGTCGGACGATCTGGCTGAGGAAGGTCTCGCTGCCAACTTTGGTTACCCGCACGGTCAGCGCTCCATCCAAATTCAGTGTCCCGCCGATGACCTTCGCTCCCACGCCCTTGGCTGAAGGGATCGATTCGCCGGTGAAGCTGGATTCATCGACACTGGCCATGCCTTCGACTACCTCACCATCGAGCGGTATCCGTTCCCCCGGCCGGACCTCCACAATCTCGCCGGCCGTCACGTCACTGGTCAGTGCCTCGATGAGTTGCTCGCCCCGACGGACCCGGGCTTTCGGCGGTTGTAGCGAGAGCAGCTTCCGGACGGCTTCGGAGGCCTTCTTGCGCACATCGAGCTTGAAGTACCCAAAGAACAGATGCAGCGCCATCAACCATCCCGCCACCGGCAGAAAGTTTGGCCAGCGCGGATCCACGAGCGACAGGCTGCCCACGATGAACGAGCCCCAGGCCGCGGCGGAGAGGAGCACGTTCGCGTTAATCACACGTTGGCCGATGGCCAGCACCGTCTTGCGCAGGATGGGATAGCCGACCCACAGCAGCATGACGGCGGCCACTGCGAAGCTGAACAGCGCCCGCGGGTACGCCGGCAAGTTGAAGAGGTTGAAGGGATCCACGATCAGATCGAGCAGGGCGAGGGCCATGCCGATCCGTCCCTGCTCCTTGATCACCGAGAAGATGGCCTCATCCGTAGCGTACTGCTGCACCTCGGTAGAGGAGACGTTGTACCCGAGCTTTTCGACCGCCGTGGCCAATTCCGCTCGGCTGATGTGCGTGGTATCGGCTTCCACTAAAACAATCCCATGGACTAGATTGACGAGCACACTCTTGACGCCGGGATAGCGCTTGAGCGCGCGCTCAATGCTCATCGTGCAGAAAGAGCACATCATCCCTGAGACTTTCATTTGGATGGTTTCGACCGTATTGGTTGTCATAAGCGCCTCCATTTAGCTGAGTCGCAGAAAGATCCAGAGATAATAGCCGGTGATCACCAGCAAGAGACTGCCGGTCGTGACTCGAATCGCGCGAGACCACGATGGCTGACACCGCAGCAGCATCGCCGCCCCGGAAAACAATCCAAGCAGCAGGAAGGGCAGGCCCCGACCTATGCCATACCCCAAGGCCAACAGGGCACCATAGGCCGGCCGGTGTTCAGCGGCGGCGACGGTGAGCACGAGGAGCAGGGAGACGGCCGGCGTGCCGAGACTGAAGACGAGGCCATAGATGAACGCACCAAGAAGCCCGGGGCGCCGCAGAGCCGTCACCTTGGCCAGCCTAAGTGAAGGCCCGGAGAGCGCCGCCAGCGCGGCGACGAATGCCAGCGCCGCCATGATCAGCATCCACCATTGGCCAACGGCCTGGTGGCGACGAGACCTAAGACGCCCGCGACCGCGCCGAGCGCGGTCAGACTCAGGACGAGGCCGGCAAAGAAGGCCGTGGCGATCGGGAAGCCGCTGCCACGCACTCGACTTTCCGCAGTGCCGACGACGCCGGCGACACCGAGCCTACGGGCAGCGTGAAAGGACAGATGGCGCTGCTTAAGATCCCCGCCATGGAGGCGATGCCCAACACCAGCCATGAGCCTTGCATCAGGCTAGCGGCATAGGTCTGAAGGAATTGCTCAACGACCATCAGCGCGCTCCAACATCGTTATTTCTCTTCCTGGTCAATTTCCCTTTGGCCCCACCAAGGGGCTTATTTCTG
>DATFCE010000259.1:0-6551 GCA_035253365.1 Nitrospiraceae bacterium | reverse complement strand
CTATGTGAGATAGACCGGCAGGGAAGCCTAGGCCCTGCCGGTTTCCCATGGGCGTATGATCCAGCACCATTGCCGACCTTCCCTAGAGTCGACTGTATCGGGCTCTATCTGACTTGTCGTACTTTTACGCTGTATGACTCCATGATCCAAGGAACTACATTCACCCCGTAATCCCTATTTGACCTGCAATCCATACCGCGCTGACTAAATCGCTGGCGTACAGTTTCTTTCGTATTTCCTCCAAGTGCAATTTGACCGTGCGCTCGGAGATTTCAAGTTCTCCGGCAATCTGTCTGGGAAGTTTGCCTTGAGCCCGCCATAAGAGGATGGTTTTCTTGCGGTCGGTCAACATCGGGTATTGGTACGAATTGGTCAGCGCACGAAACAGCGGTGTAATGAGTTGCTCGAAGGTGCCCCGGTGCGCTTTGACTTGGGCCTCCGAGTTTAAAACTATCGCAAAAAACGCTGCTTGCTTTTGATCGATTATTCCTCCTTGCATTTCATGGTGCAGATGAAATTCCTCGATCCGCTTGATGTGTTCAACATCGAAGCGATGGCGTAGACGCTGTATGACTTCAGACGTCACTTGCGGCTTTTGTGTTCGCAACCACTCCTGAAAGATCGGGTCCTTCCGGCACATTCCATTCGCGAGATACCAGGCAATATAGCGACGGGGATAGTCCACATCGACCATTTGCACGATTCTGAGCGTGACGGGATTGATTAACACGCAGGCTATGCCCCTGTACGGGATGAGCGACCGTACGCTTTCGAGCAAGCGTTTAAACTGTCGGGGGGTACGACATCGGACGGCATACTCTTGGATCGACTTGAGAGTAGGCTTGGCCATGGTTGAGCCCTCCTCATCACGGTTCCGCCATTGATATCTCGTTCGGTTCGTGTCGTTTTTCAGGCACCATCCCCCTGTTCTTTTGACCACTAGGTGAGATGCCGGGGGTCCAACAGATCAGCTTGCCGATCGAGCTGTCGATGAGTAGTGTCGATAATCGACGACGAAAAGTTCAGCGGGATCTCAAAAAGTGCGGTTTGGGCCATTCTGGTGTTCATGAGGGTTGCCTTGGACACGATACATATGAATAGTAAGCAGACCTTCAAGGAGACTGTGTGAAAAAACGCATTCTCATCGTCGATGATCCCGATAATCCGGCGATTGCCGGTTCCACGAATTGAGAGCATGGGGTTCGATGTTCTCACAGCCAGGCGATGGCTGGGAAGGCCCTTGATCTGCTGGACCGGTTCACATGCGACGGGATTTTGCTCGCTCTTGAAACAAGGACAGCATGATGCAAATTCTGATCATCGATGACGAAGCCCAGGTTCGCCACATGCTCCGGGGCGTGTTAGAGAACGAAGGCTATCGTGTCGTCGAAGCGGCAAATGGCCGCGAAGGTCTTCGGATGCAACATCGGACCCCAAGCAACCTGGTGATTACCGATATTCTGATGCCTGAAATGGAAGGTCTTGAGACCATCCGGGAACTTCGGCACCAGTGGCCCGACGTCAAAGTTCTTGCCGTATCGGGCGCCAGTCAGAAACTGGGCCTCGATCTTCTGTATGTAGCCAAGGAGTTTGGGGCGACTCATATGCTTCAGAAACCGTTTTCCATGTCTGAGATGCTCAAGTTGATCAGCACGATGCTGAACCCTTCGTCCAATCCCCCCTCCGGCGGCGCGAACCACCCTGACAAACCCGGCGCTCCATAGAGAAGATCAAGTAAAGTCGGCCTAGTACACGTAATGATAGCCAATCTTGACCATTCCGCAGGACCAGGCCGTCCGAAGATTCGCGTCTTATTGGTCGACGATCATCGGATCATGCGCGAACAACTGCGCCGTATCATCGAGGAGCAAGCTGATATGATCGTCGTCGCGGAGGCGTCCGACGGTTACATGGCCGTGAGCACTGTGCGGGAGATCGGCCCCGATGTGGTCATCATGGATGTGCACATGCCGAAGATGAATGGAGTGGAGGCCACGCGGCGGATCAAAGCCGAACTCCCGCAGATCATGGTGATCGGACTGTCTCTTCGCGCGGATGAGCAGACCGCCGTGGCGATGCGGAAAGCCGGGGCCACAGCCTATTTCTCAAAAAACGTGTCGTTGGAAAATCTCTGTGCCGCCATCCGCTCGGTGAAGGCGAAAACATTTTAACGGGCGGTTTCCCAACTCCCGGCGTTGTTCGTCATCACAACCCTCCTACCTTACTCCTATCTTTCCGACTCAAACCACCGATGGTAGCTTCTTTATTTTTGTCGCTCAGCGTGGTAGCCATGTTTTAATCCTCACGATTTATTATGCGTGGGCGTCGGAGCATGTTTTGATCGTCGCAGAAATTTAACCTTCTTCTTTTGAGAGACCCGTGAAGTCCTCCGACTGACGGACTTGTCGTATGCACGACGATAGACAAATTTTTACTGGTTGTTACTCTTGGGATGGACCGATGTCGCGCAATAGTTGAGGGACGATCCAGGGGAGGATGCCATGGGACACTACAAGGTTGGCCTCATCATTCCGCATCCCGAAGATCAGAAGTGGGACAAGGTCTGGAAGATCTTTCGCACGCCGAACTTGAACCTTCCCACGTTGGCGGCGCTGATTCCCGAGGAAGAATGGGATATCGAGATCCAGGACGAGCTGGTCGGGCCGCTGGATTTTACCCGTGAATATGACCTCGCCCTCATCACCGTGACGACCTCCGTGGCGGTTCGGTCGTATGAGGTCGCGCGCTTGTTCAAAGAAAGGGGCGCCAAAGTCGTGCTTGGCGGCATTCATCCGTCAACCTTGCCCGAAGAGGCGGCTCAGCATGCGGACGCCGTGGTGATCGGGGAAGGGGAATTGACTCTGCCGCGGCTGCTCGAAGACTTCAAAAATGGAAAGCTGGAGCGCCTTTACCGCATGCCTCGCATGGTGGAGCAATGGGATCAGCGACTTCCCCGCTGGGATCTCTTGCCCAAGGGGTACATGTTTCGGGAAGCGTTGACGGCCACCCGGGGATGCAACTACCGGTGCACGTTCTGCTCGATTCATTTAGCGTTGGGGGGCGGCCAATACGGCTATCGAAAAAAACCACCGGCCGAGGTGGTCAAAATCGTCGAGAAGATGAACGGGTCGATGGTGATGTTCTGGGATGACGACCTCCTGTCCGATCCGGCGTATACGAAAGACCTGTGCGAGGCCTTGAAGCCGCTGAAGAAGAAATGGATGAGCCAGATGAGCGCCACCTACGTGGCTCATCACCACGACCTGTTAAAAACACTCGCGGAGAGCGGGTGCTCGGCGATGTTCATGGGGCTCGAATCCATCAATCAGGAATCGCTCAAATCGGTGAGCAAACAAAATTCAGTGAAGCTGTACGAAGAGCTGATCCCCCGCATCCATGATCATGGCATCGATATCCATGCCGGTTTCGTCTGCGGGCTGGATCACGAAGACGTTTTTGACTTCGAGCGAACTGCCGAATGGGCCACCCGCATGGGGCTATGCGGAGCCATCTGGCGCATCCTGACTCCCTATCCGGGCACGCGGCTGTTTGAGGAGCTGAAAGCGGCCGGTCGGCTGCTGACGACGAACTGGACCTATTACAGTGGTGAACATGTCGTCTACCGTCCGGCCAAGATGACGGTCGAGGAATTGTATTGGGGACACAAGTGGGCCAAGGGACATTTTTATTCGTATCGATCCATCGGTGAACGGATGATCAGCCGGGCCAAGCAGAACGGCGCTCATGAGCTGCTCAATACGCTCGGCGCCGGGTTGGGCTACCGCTCCATGTTTCATCTGGCCGAGGATGAACGGCCGGTGAATGTCTATCGAGACATCAAACACTTGCCGCCTCAAGCCGAGCCCGTCGCGTACCGATTTCCGTATCCTCCTCGGAGGCGCTTCGGATTCGCTACCAGCCGGGCGTAAGCAGAGCGGGAGGCTGCATTTCAATCCACGGCAGCGGAGGCGTGCGTGGAGAGGGGTCCGTCCGTACCTTGCGAACAAATCATCCCGCACTCGTTCGCAAGTTTGTAATATCGCGTACCGGCGGCGCGCCGAACGAGCGGCTGTACTCGCGGCTAAATTGGGATGGGCTTTCATAGCCGACCTGAAATGCCACGGTTGTCGCATCCAGACGTTCGGTGAGCATCAATCGCCGCGCTTCGTTCAAGCGCAGCCATTTTTGGTACTGCAGCGGGCTCATGGCCGTCAGGGCCCGGAAATGATGGTGCAAGGTCGATGGACTCATATTGACTTGCGTGGCCAGATCCTCAATTCGTAACGGCTGCGTGAAGTGACTCTTTAACCAATCGATGGCTCGCGCGATCTGCTGACTCTGACTCCCCGCCGACGCCATCTGGCGCAGACGCGTGCCTTGATCGCCAACGAGTAGTCGGTACACAATTTCCCGCTGGATGATCGGCGCAAGAATCGGAATATCCTTCGGCTCAGCAAGCAGGTCAATCAACCGTTGAAACGCGGTAAGCAGCGGCAACGTGACCTCGCCGGTCGCCATTCCCCGGCGTGAGCGCTGCGCACGCGGCGGCGGAAGGTTGTTGTCTGCCATCAACTGTGACATCTCCCGTCGATCAAGCTTCAAGACGAGACCCAGATAAGGCTTCTCCCGGCTCGCTTTGAGAACCTGCCAAACCGCGGGGAGATCCACAGACGTGATCAAAAAATGGTGCGTGTCATACACATACACGTCGTCTCCGAGCACCACCCGTTTGGCCCCTTGTGCGGTCAAGCAGATGCTCGGCTCGTACATGTAGCTCGCCGGCTGCGTCGGTTCGTCCCGCCGGTATAGTGACAAGCCCGAAATCGCGGTCACGAGCTGGTCGCCCTTCTCGGTCCATCGGGCAATGCTCTTCCCCAATGCGGCGAGCGCAACTGCCATACGGTTACTTTCAGACACCTGATTGACCGCCTGCTTGCGCATTGACGCCTCATATTGCGAGATCTTTATATTACGAGGCCCGGCTTCGCCGTACAACCCGGTTTTCAAAACGCTCGGACAATTAGGCAAGAAATGAGCAGGATTGTTCTACCAGCCTTTGTTTGCTCAGGAGTACAGTGGCCATCAGCAAGCCGGCAAATACTGTGAGCAGAGTCGATGAAGTAGTTCGGTCCTCAACAGGTGAAGAAAGCGCTGCCTCAAAGACCATATGGGAACCGACTTTCACATCAGAACATGCCGACGGACGCACAATAGCCTGAAGCCTATGATACTGACACGGTCGCATTCACCCTCACATCGAGCCATGACCGGTGGCTGAGCAGCGTAGGCAACGAGCGATACCACCAATGATAACCGCCCATTTTTAATTTGGGCTGAAGGAGGAACGTTATGAGCACCGCAACATTGACAGCCCCCCAGAGCCGAATATCGCAAGAGAGAATGGAAAAGGCCCAGGAACAACTCAAGACCATTTCCGGAAAAGACCATGCCAAGGTCAAAGCCATTGCCAACATCGTCAGGCCGTTGCGCAGTTTCATCTTCAAGACGCCCGACGCTTATGGCATGGCGGGTTGGCATGACCTAGCCATCCCGTCGGATGACGGCACTCCCCTTGAAGCCTGGTATATCCCGGCCAAGGGCGGCGAGAGCAACAAGCTCATCATCTTCAATCATGCTTTGCCCATGTGTCGCGCCGGTTTTCCGGGACACTTTGGCGAGCCGTGGAGCAACTATGAGGGCGTCGAGATCGATTTTGTCATTCAGTACAAGCATCTGACCGACGCCGGGTACAACATACTGACCTACGATATTCGGAATCATGGCAACAGCAGCGCCGCAAATAACGGCATCAGCGGCATCGGCCGCTGGGAGTGGCGCGACTGCGTTGGCGTGAAGAAGTATGTCGACAATCACCCGCGGCTCGGCAAGATGACGGTCGGGCTCTACAGTCAGTGCATGGGCGGCAACTCGCAGTACGAAGCCATCGCCCGCCACCCGGAGCTGTTCAGGAACGTCAAGTGCCTGTGCAGTCCGCTGGTTCCTTCCATGTCAGCCATCTTTCAGGCGTTCTCGGAGTTGCAGGGAGTTGCTCAGTATCAGGAGCTCATCGATCTGGAATTACTGAAGATGGGCGCATTCCCGGCGGCCGATATGACCCCGCAGCTCTTTGCGTCGAAGGTCACGATGCCTAACCTCACGATTCAGGTGCGGGACGATGCGTGGACCAAGAACCCGGAAGACGCACAGAAGACCTTTGACATGCTTGGAACCAAAGAGAAGGAGATGATCTGGGTTGAGAATACGACCCACCGCTTCAGGGATGGCTACAACTACTTCGGACGATATCCGGAGAAGGTGCTCGCCTTCTTCGCGAAGTATATGAAGTAGAGGGCTCCGCTTCGATGCACGGCTAAGGGACAGGCGCGATGCCAGGAGCTCACCTGCACAGGTAAGTTCCTGGCACTCGCGCGAAAACCGGAGATGCGCAGGAAGGATGGGACGGATGAAAAAGGTTCTGGTGCTTGGTGCAGGTGGACAGATTGCTCGTTGGGTGATCGAGATGCTGGAGAACAACCACGACGTAGAGCTCA
>DATFCE010000258.1:0-8274 GCA_035253365.1 Nitrospiraceae bacterium | reverse complement strand
TACATCAATCGGTCCGAGGCGCTGACTATCTTTTCCACAGATTTAATCGTCTACTGCTTCCGCCTGCTAAAGGAGTACGGTCATGTTATTCATGCGATCATTTCTCCACACTATGCTGCTTGTTCTCACGTCCGGATTGACCGCCACAGTGGCCCACGCAATCCCCACCTTTACCGTTTCCTTTAATGATCCCGCCGGCGCCCATTCCTCTTTCTATGATCCGATCGAAGACAACCTCATTGCAGCGGCATCAGATTGGGGGCAACACCTTCCCGGATCGCCCAACGTGGCGATGCAGGTAAATTTCACGAATGAGCCCACCACCTCGGGCAGCAGTGTGACAAGCTCATTTGTCAGGACGGTTTCCGGAATAAATGTGTTTGAGCAAGGAGTGGCGGCCAAACTTGGAGGCGCTTCCACGACAGTAGTTCCGGGTCCTGATGCTGTCGTCAACATCGGCACGAACTATCTACGCAATGAACTGTGGTTTGATCCGTTGCCTTTTGACCGTGGGGTGGCCGCCGTTCCATTCAATAAGACGGATGCCTACTCCAGCTTTTTACATGAATTCGGGCATATCGTGGCTTTCAATGGATGGAAAGATCCTATGACGGGTCTTTTGCCCGGGGATTTTCAATCGACGTTCGATGAGCAGACCAGCTTTATCGGCGGCCGGCCATTCTTTGTCGGCTCCAATGCTATGGAGATCTATGGCGGCGCCGTTCCGCTCAGCATGAATGCTGGACCGGGACATCTGGGAAATCCATTCCCTGGCCCTGGATCTGAACTCATCAATGATGCCATGACGGGCATCGCATTCTTTCGGGGGTATCGGTACACACTCTCACCATTAGATTTAGCCATTCTTGAGGACGTCGGGATCGCTCTTGTACAGGATGGTGAGATGACTGTTGTGCCCGAGCCCAGCACTGTCCTTTTGCTCTGCTCAGGCCTCTTCCTAATCATCTGGCGAAAGAAAATCGGAACGGATAGCAGATTGAAAACGCGACGACAAGCCGGTCTCATAAGTTCATCCTCTCTCTACTCATCCAATGGACATCCAGGCCCGAAGTCACAACGAATCCGATAATCGTTCTTTTGTCCGAGGGCTCGGCCGCGCGTTCGGCGGCGCCTTGATCTTCTCGTTTCCGATGTTGTTGACCGGGGAGACGTGGTGGTTGGGATTTTCCATGGATCGCTTTCGACTGATCGTGCTGCTGATTCTCTTGCTTCCGCTGCTCGTAGGACTGTCTTACTTCCAGGGATTTGAACGAACCTTCGGCTGGAAGGACGATCTGCTGGATGCCTTCGTCGCGTATGGAGTCGGGTTCGTCCTCGCGGCTACCCTCCTGCCGCTGTTTTCTATTATTGAGCCAAGCATGTCGCTCAATGAAATCGTCGGGAAACTTGCGATCCAAGCCGTTCCGGGCAGCATCGGAGCCCTGCTGGTTCGCAGCCAGCTCGGTGGACCGAAGGAAGAAACACGGCAGAAGCGCGCACGGGCCGGCTATGGGGGGGAGATATTTCTAATGGTCGTGGGGGCGGTGTATTTGGCCTTGAATCTTGCACCCACGCATGAGTTAGTCCTGCTGTCCCAAATGGTCACCTGGCGCCAGGCGATCGGGCTGGTTATCGCCACACTCATCGTGACGCAGCCTTCACCTACGCGATTGACCTCCAGGAGGCGCGCTCAAAACCGGTTTCGACCTGGCGTTCGTTTTTTCGGTTCACGGTAGCCGGCTTCGGCGTGTCTCTGTTGATCAGCTTCTGCATGCTATGGTCGTTCGCGAGAACCGACGGGCTGGCGTTCGATCAGGTCGTTCGAGCGATGCTGGTGCTCGGATTCCCGGCATCGATCGGCGCCGCCGCATCACGACTGATTCTATGAGCGAACCAAACCAGGACACGCCGTGGACTGAATGGACGGCGGCCGCGCTTGGCTTCCTTCTTCTGGTTGGGACGCTGGGATTTCTGGGGTATAAAGAACTGACGGAAACCTCGTCTCCTCCGGATGTCACCGTGCATGTCGAGACGATTCAGCCCGCTCGCAACGGTTATCTCGTCACGATCCGCGCCGTGAATCACGGAGGGCAGACCGCGGCCGGGTTGATGGTGAGCGGAACGTTGCGGGACGGAGCGAGAGCCGTCGAGACGAGTCACACGCGGTTTCAATATGTGCCCGCGGAGTCGGAACGGAAAGGCGGGCTCTACTTTTCTCAGGATCCCAAAACATTCGAATTCTCTCTCCGCGCTGAAGGGTATGAGCGACCGTGAGGGATGTCCGCGCTACGGCGTGATGCCTTTTTCGAGAAGCCGGGTAAACAGCCGATGGACCTGGGTGGTATGGCGGCGGTGATCGTTCAGAAATTCTTCCATGGCTGCCTTGCGCCCGCGCGCCGCGTAGCCGAGCCGGATGGCGCATCGGCTCAATTCGTCGGTTTGCTCGGGCAAGGCATGGGTTTGCAGATCGTGCACCATTTGCAACTTGTGCTCGACGTCCCTGAGAAAGATGTACGCCTCCGTCAGCGCCACCTGCTCGTCGAGGCTAAGGAATCCGGCACGCTTCAACCGCGACAGGGCGCGCAACGTATTGCGATCCAGAATGTCGGGTGATCGGCGCCCCAGGATCATCTGCATCGCCTGCACGAAAAACTCGATTTCCCGAATTCCGCCGATCCCCAGCTTGACGTTCCGGCGCTCATGGCCCCGGTCCGCGATCTTGGCGTCGATGGTCGCCTTCATGTCCTTCACCTGCGCGAGAACCGAGGCCATTTCGTTGTTCCGACCGTCCGGTCTCTCGAACATAAACGGCCTGGCCATGCGGAGAAAGGCGCGTCCGACGGCTCGATCGCCGGCGATCGGCCAGGCTTTCAAAAGCGCCTGCCGTTCCCAGCCTTGACCGCGTGTTCGGTAATATTGCCGGTACCCGTCCAGGGATCTCGCCAGTTGCCCGACGGATCCTTCGGCGCGCAACCGAAGATCCACGCGATAGACAAACCCCTCATGCGTCTGCTCGGTCAACGCGGCCGTGAGCCGGCGCGCCAGGTATTCGAAGTACTCTTCATTCGGGATGGAGACCGACGACCCCTGTCGGGCGGCCGAGCCTGTCGCCCCCTGATCCGACGCATACACATAGATCAAGTCCACATCGGAGCTGAAATTCAACTCACCCCCGCCGAGCTTGCCCATGGCAATCACCGCAAATCCAGTCTCCACGAGTTTGCCCCGGTAATTGCGGTGCGCGGGGGTTCCATACTGCTTTCGGAGATCGGCGGCGGTGATTTCGTACGCGGCTTGAATCAAGATGCCGGCCACATCCGACAGCGTTTCGGTGGTCTCCCGCACATCGGCGAGGCGCAGGAGATCCCTGACCCCGATACGCAACATCTCCCGGCGCCGGAATCGACGCAAGGCGTCTAATTTCAATTCGGTTGCGGACACATTCGCCAACATGCGCCGAAGGGACGCATCGAGATCTTCACGGAGGGGGCGCCGCGTGAGGACCTGCTCTTCCACAAGCCAGTACACCAACAACGGATCGCGAATGAGGGTTTCGGCCATCGAGGGGCTGTTGCCGAAAAGGCGACAGAGCAGATGGAGGATCGGCGGCGCGTCGGCCAGGAACTGAAAGAGCTGAATCCGATTTGCGCCGGCTTGAAGGAATCGGTCCCAATGCGTCAGCGCTTGATCCGGATCGGCGGTCTCCGCGGTGAACGCCAGGAGATTGCTCAGAATACCGGCCAACAGTGTACGAGAGCGCGGCTCGCCGGCTATGGATTGCAGATTGGCATCGGCGCGTTTGACGTCCTCAATGCCATACGGCTTCAATAGAATCCCCGCCTGCTCCGGCGTCAGACCGGACGCCAGCAGCAAGGGAGACGGATCGGGAAGGCCGGATGGGCGCGTCATGGGCAGGCATTATAGCGGCCCGGGCACAGTGGAACAACGTAGCGTGACGCGGCTCTCGCAAACCGCGCAGGATGCGACCATGCGCCTTACGGGCGTTCGCGCATCGGTGTCTTCGTGATGGCATCATCAGACTTGGGCGACCGGGCTTTCAGCATTTTGACTCTGCCGTTATTTTCGACTTCCGCCACGACTTGATCGCCCATGTTGATCACGCCTTCAACCTTGGTAGTTTCGTCGACCGTCAGCGTGCGGTCATTGCCGGCCCGGTCCCTGATCACGTATGAGCGCCCGTCGATCCTTCGCACCTCGCCGGAGAGGCTCTTGATCTTCGCCTGGGCGGAATCGGCGGCCTCGGCGCCGGTGATCAGCGCGAGCACAACCGCGAACGGGGCAGCAACCGCCATCCATCGTTTTATCATAATGTCCTCCGATACCAACGGCGCGCCGCGCGCCGGCTCTCGCAGACGGCCATGCCCGTCACCGCGCCATTTCAATCAATCAGTTTGCTCTTCATCCTCCAGGCAGATAAAGCAGCGATCGAATTCATGAGAGCCGTGTTCCGTACAGAAATAGCGTTGACAACGGGCGCATGTGAGAAACGTCGTGCGCACGCGATCATCGGCGTCGCACGCTGAACATTGTTTCGCAGTCCTCGCTCTTGGCATGATCCTCCTATCATCGGAATGATATCCTCTCAGCCGCTTGCTCGCGCCGCTGCGATCACTGCGTCGGACAGTCTACACACTGCTGCCCATCCTCGTCGCCTCGACAAACTGTTCAGTGGCGTCATCCAGCGCCCGGCCATGGCGGCCGCGGGCGGAGTGGATATAGAGCAGATTCGAGGTCACCGCGGCCTGAGCGGCCGGCGGCGGATCCATTTCGTACGCAACCGGTTGTCGATGGTCGGCAAGCTGTAATTCCGGATTATACACGCTATTGAACTTCCACAGCATCTTCACGAAATTCGTTTGCCCCCGCAGCAGATGTCCCGCCGCCAGTTTCGCGGTCGATTTCAGGGCCGTCCACCCCAGATGCTTCTTATTCAGGATCTGCTGGGTCTTGACCAATTCACTGTAAAATTCAGGCAGTGGCAGCGCCGTCGGCAAGACCGCGTGCTGAATGTCGAACAGCCGATAATCGCGCGTCTGCATGCGTCGTGCTTCGGTCAGCCAGCTCTCCGTGCCGGGATACGGCGTATTGACGCTGATATTGACGATCTCGGGGATCTCCAGACACCATTGGCGGATAACTTCGAATCGTTTGTGATCCCAACTTGGATCGGCAATCAGATTGATGGCCACCGTCACTCCCAACGAGCGCGCCACTTCAAGCGCTTCGAAATTCTTCCCCAAGGAGATGCGCTTCCGATGCATCTTCAGACCGTCTTCATCGATGGCTTCGATGCCGAGAAACATGTAGCGCATGCCCAGCGTCTTCCAGAAGGCAAACACCTCCTTGTTGCGCAGCAGAACGTCGCCGCGCGTCTCCAAATAATACTGTTTCTTGATTCCCTTCTTGGCGATCGCCTGGCCGATCTCGAAGCCGTGTTTGGCTTGGATAAAGGCCACATCGTCGACGATGAAGACGCCGGGCTCCTGAATCTGCAATAGATCATCGATAATCCGGTCCGTGCTGACCGCACGATAACTGCGGCCGTAAAACGTCCAGGCGCTGCAAAATGAGCAATCCCAGGGACAGCCGCGCGTGAATTCAATAGAGGCGCACGGATCAAGCACGCCGATGAAATATTTCCGCCGATGCTGAAGGAGGTCCCGCGCCGGACGCACCGCATCCAAGCTTTCGACGAATGAAGCGGGCGGGCCCTCCCCTTCCATGGTCACCACGCCCGGAACCTTGAGAAGCGCTTTGCGGTCATGCTCGATGGCAGGCAGCAGGTTCACGACCGCCGCTTCCCCCTCGCCCTTGAGAATACAATCGATGGCGCCGTTTCCATGCCGCAATAATTCTTGGGCCACGAACGAGGCGCTGTGCCCCCCGACGAAGACAAAACTGCCGGGCACGTGTCGCTTGGTCAGTTTCGCGAGATCGATGACCTCCGGGACGTTGGCCAAGTAATTACACGAGAACCCCACCACGTCGGGGCGCCAGGTCTGAATCAACCGCGCGTAGTCGCGCTGCGTCTCCACCTGCAGGTCGATCAACCGGGTCTCATGCCCCGCCTGGCGCACGGCCTCGGCGACCAATTCGAGACCTAACGGTTCCAATCGCAAATAAATTTTGGTGTACATCAGCGGACTGGGATGAACGGCCAGAAATCTCATCGGTCGATGACCTCCTAATCTTTCTCATGCCCCGGGCATGATAGCGTAACAGTTGTTGGAAAATCCGGCGCGGGGAAAGCGAAGGTGAAGTATGCAGCATCCCTTCCGGAAGCGTGGAAGCATAGCGGGAGCGTGCGACGGGGTCAATAACGGCTTCCCCTGACCCGGATACTACTGGGGGCCGACGGCGCTATGGGAGCGGAGGAATTGTGGTCACCACCGAACGAAGGTATATCCACCCACGCATGCGGGAACCGCACAGCCACGCACCGGCGTTTCTGAGATACGCATCACCGGATTCGGTACGAGCAATCTATCCTTTCCAGACGCCGACGCCCCGCACGGAATGCGATCGCTGCGGAAGGCCATTGAGGCGGTTCGCGCGGATCACAGGATCATCGATATGCCCGCAATTTAAACATCGGGCTCCTTGGAACCATAGACGCGTGCTTTTTTCATCGTCGAATTGTTCACACACCACCATTCCTCCACACCGAGGACAGACCATGATGCCTCCTTGCCGGCCGCGACCTTCATGACGAGCAGAGCGACAGCCTTTCCCTCTGTCGTCCAACTACGTTGAGTCTCAATGCACACCTAAATTGATGCAAGCTATGCTCCATGTCACGATTTCTCGCCGAGTCCGCCGTAGTCTGACAGGAAAGTTGAAAATGCGGTGGGCGCTTGAGACGGCTCTTGTGAGGTGCGGCTACAGGCGCATCATTGATTACCTGGTCTGCACAGCGCTTCGAGAAAGGTCCCGCGACGTGTTGGACAAAGGTTCATAGCGATCACTTCCGCACAGCGAGCAGTGTGCGGGACTGCTCCTCGGATCTCGCCATCCTTTCTTCATCGACTATGCGCGGGCTCTGTCCGCCCTTTACAGGCCCCAATCGCGTGTTTGACAACACTCCGGCACGCTTTTAGGATGACCTCGTAAAAGGAAACAGTATGCGACGCCTGGCACGGATCTTCCAAAACTTTCCGATTGAACGGAAACTGCTGCTTACCTCCACGATTCCGATCATCGCTCTCGTGCTGTTGAGTGTGGTGATTTACCGAAGCGTTCGGACCTTCGCCGATGACGAGGAGCAACTCAACAATGTGTATCTGGTGCAGCGAACAGCGGCGGAATACATGCATCTCATCGTCGAACTGAATTCAGGATTTCGCGGCTATGTGCTCACCCAGCAGGAAGGCTATCTCGATCCCTACCGAGGGGCCCATGACCATATTGTGATGATCGGCGGCTCCCTCGAGGATATGGTGCAAGGACGGGAGGCGCAGGTTCACATCATTCAGGAAGTCCAACGCCTGATTCGCAGACTGGTGGCGGAAAAGGACGAGCTCATCCATTCCATCCAGTCGGGCCACTCTGTGAACGATGCCATCCATTATATCGAGCAGGGGCGGGGCCGAGCGCTCATGCTGCTCATCCGGGAGAGGATGAACCAGTTCGACCACCTCGAGCAAACCGCCTTAAATGACTCGCTGGCCAAGATCGCTCAGGATCGTTCGATGATGATTCAGCAAATCATGGGCAGCATTATTCTCGCGCTCGCGCTCATGATCTTCGCCCTTCACTTGATTGCCCGCTCGATCACGGCTCCATTGGTCATGCTGGCGAAGTCGGTCCGCTCCTCCACCGGGCTCGCCCCTCAGGTGACCGTGCTGAACCGCCGGGATGAGATCGGCGAGCTGACCCGCGTGATGAACGCCATGAGCACCCAGGTTCGGACGCACCTCACGCAGATGGAGCAATCCGAAGCCGAGCTTAGGACGCTCAATCAGCACCTCGCCGCGTCCGAGTCCAAGTATCGCAGCATTGTGGATCATGCGCCGCTCGGCATCTTCACGACCAGAGGCATGGCGATGACCTTCATCAATCGGTACAATCGCGTGCTGGCCGGCCTCGATCCCAATGAAGAAGGCGATCCTGAACTGATTCGGCAATCGATCCATCCGGAGGATCGGGAGCGGGTTCTCGGCGAATTCGCCCAAGCCGTGGATGAGAACCGGCATTATGAAACGGTCTTTCGCTTTCTGCATCGAGACGGCACGGTCCGGAAGGTGCTGAGCCGCA
>DATFCE010000257.1:0-7985 GCA_035253365.1 Nitrospiraceae bacterium | reverse complement strand
TTCAACACATTCAGATCACCGGCATCTACGATCTTTCGAACACCGCCGAGACGCTGGCTGTTCTCGCCAAGACGACCCCGCTCAAGATGACGCGTATGACGGACCGTTTCGTGATCCTTCGCTGACCGCTTTCAAAAAATTTTATCCGTCTTCCCGGAATTCCCTTCCTCGAACGTCAAACAGAGCGAACAAGGCCTCAACTCGCGCTGTCCGCCGATCACGACAAGGAGGAAGGTCCTGATGGTATGCCGTTCCCGCGCCGACACCGCACTGACGTTCACATGGCACAGATCAAGACACACGACCGGAGGATATGCCTTTGCTGTGCTGATGGTGCTCCTGATGACTCCGATCCTGCTCAGCACGCCGGCAACGGCGCAAGAAGCCAGACCGACGGGCGAGCCATCCTCGGGGCTAGTGGAATTCACTATTCCGGCGCAATCGCTGGATGCGGCCTTGAAAGACTTCGCCGAGGCCACCGACCTGTTGCTCAGCTTCGAGTCCGATCTCGCAACGGGATTCTCCTCTTCCGGCGTGGCAGGACGCTATACCCAGACGGAAGCGCTTGGGATCCTTTTGGCCGGCACGGGCCTGCGCTATCGCTTCGTGAACGAGAAGACGGTCACGTTGGAGAAAGCGCCCGCCGTCTCTCGTTCGCTCCCCGCCACGCGTGATGGCGTGCGACCCAATGGAACCGAAGCCAAAGAACCGATGCAACCAACCCCCGTCAAGCTGCAGGAAATTATCGTAAAGGAGGTGCGCGAGCGCGAGGATCCCAAGACCTATGTCGCCGAAGAGGCGAGGACCGCGACCCGGACCGACACGCCGGTTCGTGACATCCCGCAGTCGATTCAGGTGATCACCCGAAAAGTCATCGAGGAGCAGCGCACGTTTCGGCTGCAAGACGCCCTGCAGAGTGTGTCGGGGATCATCGCGACGGACTCCGCGGCGTCCCTGTACGACAACCTCATCATTCGAGGGTTCGCGGCGACGGATCGGACCTACTTTCGCAATGGGTTGTTCGATCCCTTCGCCCAATTTACCGCGTCGGATACGTACAACATTCGACGGCTGGAAGTGCTGAAGGGACCGGCGTCCGTGCTGTACGGCCAGGGGGATCCCGGTGGCGTGATCAACCTCGTGACTTTCAAACCCCCTCCCGAATGCCGCCTACATGGGCAATGTCACCTTGGGCAATTTCAATTTCTATCGATCTGAAATCGATGCCACCGGCTCGCTCAACGCGGGCAAGACGGTCCTCCCGGTCAAAAGGCGGGCAGCTTCATCGACTTTGCCAATCGGGATCTCGCGGCCATCGCTCCCACGGTGACCTGGCTCATGGGTTCGCGGACCACGCTGACCGTGGAGGCCGATTACTTGCGGCGTTGGAGCAACGATCCCTATGGACTTCCGGCTCAAGGCACTATTTTGCCAAACGTCAACGGCCCGATCCCGCGCAATCGGTCCGTCACGTTGGGCGATTTCAGTTCTTTTAACCGTTCCTTATACCGCTTTGGGTATGATCTGACGCATCAATTCAACAACACCTGGTCCATTCGCAATGCGTTCCGGCATTCGATCGTGGAAGATGATGCCAACAATTTGTACGCCTTCCCCGACTTCCTGGAGCCGGACCAACGGACGCTCCAGAGATTACAAGTATTGCAGCCGGGAGTGGCCCGGCGGCATGCCAACTCGATGATTACGAATGTGGTGGGACATCTCCGTGTCTTTGACATGGATCATACTCTGTTGACCGGCGTCGAGCTGCGGCAGGAGAAGACCGATCAGTTCATCTTTACCTTTGCGTCGGCGCCCCCACTGGATCTGTTTGCCCCGAACTATTCGCTCAGCCCGTTGCCGTTCGACGGGCCGAGGACCAACCTGAAAGCCGACAACAAGACCGCCGCTTTCTATGTGCAGGATCAAGTGACGATTCTGCCCAATTTGAAATTCCTGGGCGGCTTGCGTTTCGACTATGTGCACCAGTTTTCACAATCCGCGGGCGAGCCGCAACAAACATCGCACAACCACGCCGTCAGCCCCCGGCTGGGCCTGGTCTATCAACCGATCGAACCTCTGTCGCTGTATACGTCTTGGACAAAGGGATTTCAGCCGAGTTCACCGTCCTCCTTCAACCCCACCGGCGAATTATTCAAGCCGGAACGATCCACTCGATACGAAGTCGGGATGAAACGTTCCTAGTGGATAATCGCGTCTCGGCCACTCTCGCCTGGTTTCATTTGACCCGGGAAAACCTGCTGACGCCGAATCCTGATCCGGCGCTGGCCTTCCAAGGGTTCTCGATCCAAACCGGTGAACAGCGTAGTCAAGGCATTGAATTGGATGTCACCGCCAGTTTGATGGCCGGGTGGAATGTGATCGCCAGCTATGCCTATACGGATGCCGAGGTGACACAAGACAATGACCCGTCGCTGCTCAACAAGCGCCTGGCCAATGTGCCGTACAATAAGCTCACGTTCTGGTCCACGTATTTCTTTCAGGAGGGAGCCCTAAAAGGTTTCGGTGTGGGCGGCGGGATCTTTGCTTTCAGCAACCGGAATGCCTCGTTGTTTGGAAACCAAAACGAAATCCCCGGCTATGTGAGGGCCGACGCCGCCTTGTACTACAATCACGACCTGCGACCGGACAATTGGCTGCGGGCAAAGACCTTGTTTGCGGCCGTCAATATGCGGAATCTCCTCGATCAGCGGTACGTGGCGACGTCCCAAAACGGCTCCCAATTCTTTCTCTTCGGCGAGCCCCGCACCGTGCTGGCCACAGTGGGATTGCAGTTCTGACGCTTCCTTTCGGAGAAGATGAATGTTGAATGCTGAATGACGAACTGAACCAGGAAATGATGCTGAGCGTTATGGCGAAGACGCGTACTGAATCGAGGCAATCAGGACGCTTGAAGATCATCCTCGGCCTCGGTCTGTTGATGTCGGCGCTCTCCGCCTGCGCGGAAGGCCGATGGGTCCATCCGACCAAAACCGATGTACAAGCTCAAGAAGATTGGGAGACCTGCAAGGCGGAAGTTCTGTCCGGACAGGAACATGCGAAAGACACAATGGCCGGGAGCATCAACCTAAGCGGGTGCATGCAATCCAAAGGGTATTCTTACGTCAAAGATCAACCGCCGCAGTATCCCAGCGCAGATAACCCGGTATCCCGCTGATAGCCCGGTCCCTCAGACTCCAGGGTGGCTGCACGGCCATACTCTATGGCTTAGGGAAAGCGGGAGAGCGCTATCGCCCTTTCGCTCTCCCTGTTCAACGGCTTACTTCAGGTCGGACAGGCTGGCGCCGAAATTCACATGGAAGACCTGATCATTTGCGTTAGGGTGTGAGGTGGTGGCGCGCGGCCTCGATGGAGGCTGTGGCCGTAAATTTCTCGCCGCTGAGCGTGTGGAGCGCAACCCCGCTGCCCGTAAAGGACACGGTCGCTGAATTGGTGGCTTTGATATTGTTGGGGAACTGCATAACCGAGATGGCGTAGGGTTTCCCGTTGATCATGCCGGTCAAGACGTCGCCGTGCTCGGCATCCGGCTTCACCTTCGCGTCGTAGGCATGGAGGACGACGACTTCAACTGGTTTGCTGGCGGTGTAGGTGAGGGTGCCGCTGTAGATGGCGCCGTCTTCAGGCGGGAGAAGCATCCCTAACTGGTGCTGAGCATGCCCGGGGATGGGGTCCTGCATCGAGGTGATAGTCATTTGCTTGGCGACGTGTTCGCTGTCCTGCGCTGACCAGCTCGTGACCGGCTGTAACCACCCAGCCTGGGCCGTCAGCAGAAATGTCGACAAGCTCAACCGGACGAAACGATTCATCGGATACATAGGTCCTCCTTGTTTTGGGACGTTTGACTCCAGGATAAGTGGTAGCCCTCGACGCGCTACAGATATCTTATCTCTAGGATCGACTCAAGAATGCACTTTTTGGTAAGGTAGTGACGCAATGGTTCACGGCGGTTCACCAATTGCGTCCGAGTCCTCGTCGCCGAGCGACAGAAGCATGCCCGTCGCCTCCATGGTCGAGAGCATCGTCGGATGTAAATGGTCGGTCCGCTTGCTTCGGCTTCTCGCCGGCGGTCATCAGCGGCCCAGCACGCTGCTTCGTGGTTGTCCGGGGCTCTCGGCGAAGGTGATGAACGAGCGGCTACGCAAAATGACCCGCTTCGGCATCGTCGAACGCAGCGTCTTTGGCGACAAGCCGCCTGTCGAAGTCCAGTACGTGCTGACGGTCTTTGGCCGTCGCTTCATGAGGATTCTTGACGAAGTGCGCCGCCTCCAGGAGATCGTAGATAACGGGACGAGCCCAGACAGTGGCGGGGTCCCGGCGGCGATCCGCAGCCGTCGCCTGGCGCGCCGATAAAGCCGACGGCTCCTACGTATTCTTGCAATACATCTTGTGGGCCGCCCTTGCCACTGTACCATCCGCACGGTTAGGCCGCAGCAGACTCGTAGTCAGCCGGTCTTGGCGGATTCAACAATTCTGGGACGCAACATGGGCAAGGTCTACAAGCAAATCGATGCGACGCTTGAAGAGTTTATTGGGGCACAGCGGATGTTCTTTGTGGCCACAGCTCCTTTGAGCGACACCGCTCACATCAACGTGTCCCCGAAAGGACTCGATACGCTTCGAGTGCTCGACCCTCACACACTGGCCTACCTGGATTACGTCGGCAGCGGCGCCGAAACCCTCGCTCATGTACGAGAAAACGGGCGCATCGTGGTGATGCTGTGCGCGTTTCAAGGCGCTCCACGAATCGTCCGGTTCCATGGGCGGGGAGAAGTGTTAGAGCCACCCGATCAGGAGTTCAATCGGCTTCGGGTACTCTTTTCACCCGAACCGACCGGCCGCGCCATTATTCGGATCTCCATTGGCCGCATCTCCGATTCATGCGGATACGGTGTGCCTCTCTATGCATTCCAAGGTCATCGGTCTCAGCTTACAGATTGGGCGGCCCGCAAGGGGCCGCATGGTCTTAGTCAATACCAACACGATCACAACCGGTCCAGCATTGACGGCCTTCCGGCTTTAAGAGGGCCACAGATGAGCGAGCCATAATAGTCGGATTGGCTCAAACGGAATTCGTCCCCGCCCATCGACACGCTTCCCTTTCTGGCTGCTCTCTCAACTCGACAGCGAAGGCATCCTCATCCTCGCTGTGGAGCGAAATGCAGAGCGTCAGGGCTTAGTTTATAACGCATTCCCCACTCGGAGCGCCGGAGAGACGAGAAGGTAAAGCAGAAGCATACTGCTATCGTGCCGCATTGTGCCGCTTCAGGGCATGTTGCCATTCGAGCAGACGTTCATCCGCGGTGAGAAGCGTCGCGCGTTGCACGATGGCGGTCGCGGCGATGAAGCGATCAGCGGGATCCTTGTGAAGCGATTCGCGATCGGCGGCGAGAATGGCGATGTCGCCGTCTATCGGCCACTCGATCAGGCCGGCCGCCAGCAGATCCGCACGCCAGGCCACGGGCGATTCAGGAAGACGATGCGCCCTCTTGCATGCAACATCGCGCACTCCCAGAAGCTGATCACACTGACGGCAAGTTGCTGGGCTTCCCACGCTTGCCGGATGAGGCGGCGGGCTGTACGACCCAAGGCGGAGGCATCGGTATCCATCCACACCAGCGCGTGGGTGTCGAGCAGGATCACTTGAGCACTTCCCATTCTCAGTTAATCGGCGAAACGATGTCCCCCTTGATTGCAACCATTCCTTTGTGTACGCCGAAGGGTGACCGTGGTCGCTTACCGGCATGGGGCCGTAGTTCGGCAATCGGTTTCCCGTTCTTGAGCACCAACAGGGGCTTGCCGGTACGTGCGACTTCGTCCATGAGCGCGAGGCATTTGGCTTTGAGTGTCGAGGCATTGACAGTCTGCATGCAATTTCTCTCTCCTCATTAATCTGACCATGAGCATGGTCCTTAGCACAATCCCGATTTCTTCGCCTGCCTTGCTCATCGAAATGGACCGTTGGTCGAAAGTCTCAGGACCGTGATTAATCAATGATGGGCGATCGGCACCTTTTCCGGCCGATGAACATCTCCTTTCCGGAGTCTGAACATTCCTCCGATACCCTGCCTTTGGTAACGTGGCCACTCCTCGCCTCCTCCTGGCTGCTGCCCCGCCGGCATACGGCGGCGCAGCAGCCCTCATGAGGCGTCACCGCACTGGTTCTATGTCCGACTCGCAACAGACGTTCGACCTGTCGTTCCCGTTGCCCTGCGCCGGTCCCCGCAGCGCGGCTGCGTGCCCCGATTCCTTTCACCCGATGATGGCGTTGGTTGCGGCCGTACGAGCCGAGCATACGGTGTTGCAGCGATTTCTGGTGAGTCGAGTGCAATGCCCGTCGGCAGCCGCGGATCTTCTACAGGAATTGTATCTTCGCATTATGACGATGACTCGTCCGGAAGACATCCACGATCCACGAAGATTTCTCTATACGACGGCGAAACATCTGGCGATCGACTACTTACGGCAACAGGCGCGCAACCTTCCCCGCTCGGAACCACTGGAGGCCGCGGAAACGGTTCCGACCTCCGTTCCGGACGCCGAAGCCACCGTGGATGCCAAGAGACGTCTGACCGCCGTGCTGACGGCCATCGATGAATTGCCGGTGAAATGTCGCGCGGCCTTTGTCATGTTTAAATTCGAGCACAAAACCTATGAGGAGATCGGTCGCGAATTAGGCATTTCGATCAAAACCGTCGGCCATCATTTGATGAAAGCCATGGCGCACTGCCGCCGTCGTTTCGAAGCGCTGGGGTGAGACCATGCGTCTTAAGTACGTTCCGCGACACACGGGATTGTCCGACTCTTGCCGATGCCCCATGCCGCGTGCAATGGCGGAATACGACGACCATCCGAACGAGCATGAGCCATTGACCGTCTGGGATGAAGCGAATGCGTGGGTCTTGCGCTCGCAGTCGAGGCCCCTGACGGAGGACGAGCGGCGACAGCTTGCCGACTGGCGGCGCGGAAGCCCCGCGCACGAAACGGAGCTTCAGAACGCCACCCGATTTTGGACGTTGCTGGATGGGCTCGCCGGCCAGGTGCGCCGCGATCATTCCACCCCGTCCGGCCCCGCGGATCGCGCGTGCTTTGACCACATCCACCCCCAAGACGCGCGTGCGGCTCCGCAAGACCGTTGGGCGCGCCGGTTCTCGATGGCGCTGGCGGCGACACTTCTGATCGTCGTGATGGCTCCGTTGCTTTGGCGCACGGTTGACTTTTGGATGAGCGACTATCGCACCGGAACGGGGGAACGCGCGTCCGTCACGCTGGCGGATGGGTCGGTGATCCACCTGAATACGCGATCGGCTGTTTCCGTCGAGCTGTCCGATCGCCGCCGAAATCTCACGCTGAAGGAGGGCGAGGCGCTGTTTGAGGTGGCGCCGGATGTGGAAAGACCGTTTGAAGTGACGGCCGACCTGGGCATCATCCGCGCCATGGGCACCGTCTTTGACGTGTATCAGCACGCCGGCTCGACCACCGTCACCGTGCTGGAAGGAAGCGTGCTCGTGTTGCATGACGGCACGTCGCATCGGCTGTCGGCCGGATACCGCATGCGCTACCGGGCAGACGGGTTTGCCGGGGGGCCGGAGCCCGCGGACCTTCGCAAAACCGTCGCGTGGCGCCGCGGCGAATTCATCTTCGAGAACCTCCCGCTGGTCGATGTCGTGGAAGAATTAAACCGCTACCGTGCCGGCCGGATCATGATTCTCGATCCTCGCATGCGGCCTCATCAGTTGTCCGGGAGCTTTGATCTTAACGAGCCGGATGCCGCGATCTCGATCCTCCAACAGGTCCTGCCGATTCACGCCACCCGCATCACGCCGTATCTCATCTTCTTGATGGCCCGATAACGAGGTGCTTCTACATCATGCGTTCAGAAGAAAAACGGGTGACGCGCATAGGGACTTCGGCCTCCTCACGTCGTCTTCCTAAGGAACGCCGCCGATTGGCGGCGGACAATCACG
>DATFCE010000256.1:0-2224 GCA_035253365.1 Nitrospiraceae bacterium | reverse complement strand
AAAGGGGCGGGAGTGGAAATGGGGCGGTTCTTGATCAACAGCACTTTCGGCGTCGCCGGCTTTCTCGATTTCGCAAAGGAAGTCCTAGGGTTGGATACACCGGATGAGGATCTCGGCCAAACATTAGGATGGTACGGGGTAAAACCCGGTCCCTATCTCGTGCTCCCATTCCTTCCTCCGTTTACCTTGCGGGATGCGATCGGCTACACCGGGGATATTTTTCTCGATCCCATCAACTATCTCGTCTTCCCGTCGATCGAAATTGACGGCGCGCCGTCGTTGATCAACCATGCCGATCGTAATACGACAACCATCCTGCAGTTCAGCACGCGTGTCGAGGAAATCCTCAATGAACGTGCGCTTAATCTCGAAACTTTCCAGGGGGTTGAAGAAGCCACCATCGATCTGTATGGCGCCGTCCGCAATGCCTATCTGCAACGGCGAGCCAAACAAATTAGGGAATAGGTCGATTCCTGTGAATGAGATGGATCTTGTCGACCGGAATATTCTTCTTTAACTCAGCCATTCAGCACTCAGCACTTCTCTCTGAACACATGCGTGTCCTCGTACTGAATAGTGGAAGCTCCTCCCTTAAGTTTCGTGTGCTGAATATAACGCCGGCGACGAACGGAAGGGCTGCCAACCACCGAGTGCTGGCTGGTGGAGCCGTAACAGGAATCGGCGGCTTGAGTACGTTTCGCCTTGACGGCAATTCTGATCAGACGGCCGCGGAGCGGCCGGTGAAAGATCACGGTGAGGCCGTCGAATGGATCTTTTCGCACCTCGACACGCGCCAGATCGGGGCTGTCGGCCATCGCGTTGTCCATGGCGGGGAACGATTCGGCGGACCGGTGCGCCTTACTGATGCGGTGCTTGCCGAGATCGAGCAGCTCAGCGATCTCGCGCCGCTGCACAATCCAGCCTGTCTGGCCGCCATCCGTGGAGCGCGGGAGCACCTCCCGGACGACACCCCTATGGTCGCCGTCTTTGACACGTCGTTTCATGCCACCATGCCAACAATTGCATCGACTTATGCTATTCCCAACGAGCTGGCGGCACGCCACGGAATTCGACGTTACGGATTCCATGGAATTGCCCACCAGTCATTGATGAACGGGTATGCGGCCTTGACCGGCCGTGATCTGTCGAACGCCCGGCTTATCACGCTCCATCTCGGCAATGGCTGTTCCGCCGCCGCGATCCGGGGTGGTCGTTCAGTCGATACCTCGATGGGCTTGACGCCTTTGGAGGGTTTGGTCATGGGCACTCGTTCCGGCGACCTTGATCCGGCCATTGTCGCCTACCTTGCGCGACGGGAACGCGTTGATGCGCAAACCATTGAGCGTTGGCTGAATGAGAAGTCGGGCTTATTGGGCGTTACGGGTCTCTCCAACGACATGAGGAAATTGTTGGAAGCCGAAGCTGAAGGCAATCATCGGGCGGCACTGGCCATCGACCTGTTCTGCTACCGGGCGCGTAAATATATCGGAGCGTATCTGGCCGTGTTGGAAGGAGCCGACGCCGTGGTCTTCGGCGGCGGGATCGGCGAGCATTCGCCAGTTGTCCGAGAACGGATCTGTGCCGGCATGGAGTGGTGCGGTTTGAAGCTGGATCGCGAACAAAACAGGAAAGCGGTGAACTTGGTGACCGATCAGGCGGCTCGAATCAGCCCCAAAGATGCCGCCGTGCCGGCCTTTGTCGTCGCCGTCGACGAAGAAACCGCAATCGCCGATGAGACCGTGCAGTGCCTTGAGAACAGTGCTGAGTTATGAGTGTGAGTTGAACCAGAACTCAAGCCCAGAACTCATCACTTAACATCAACACTCACATTTAAAATCCTACACTGCAACGACACCTAACTCCCGTCCGACGGTGGCAAAGGCATGTACTGCCTCTTCAAGCTGCTCAGGGGTATGCGCCGCCGATATCTGGACACGGATTCGGGCATGTCCTTGCGGGACGACGGGGTAGCTGAATCCAATCACATAGGTCCCTTCTTCCAGTAACCGATCGGCCATACGAGTTGCGAGCGACGCGTCTCCCAACATGACGGGCATGATCGGATGATGGCCTGGAACTAATGTGAAGCCGAGCCGCGTCATTTCAGCGCGGAAGAAGGCCGCGTTGTCCCGTAGTGGAACGTAACCTTCCCCCTGCGCGACGAGCTTCAGCGCCCGTATGGCTGCGGTCACGATCATAGACGGAATAGAATTCGAAAACAGAT
>DATFCE010000255.1:0-8664 GCA_035253365.1 Nitrospiraceae bacterium | reverse complement strand
CTGAACCGGCCGGAACGTCGAAACGCGTTTGATGAGTGCCTGGCCACGGAGCTGTGCGACTCCTTCGAAGAATTGGGGCAAGATCCTTCTACGCGCGTGATGATCCTGGCCGGCGCCGGTCCCGTGTTTTGCGCAGGCGCGGATCTGCGGTGGATGAATCCGGCATTGCCGGTTTCAGAAGCGCAAGCTCGCGAGGATGCGCACCGGCTGGTTCGGATGTATCGCGCCATCGATGAATGCCTTCCGCCGGTCATCGGTCGCGTCCATGGTCCGGCTTTCGGTGGTGGCGTAGGTTTGATGGCGGTCTGCGACATCGTGGTGGCGGCGGAAGACGCGAGCTTTGCCCTGAGCGAAGCTCGGCTCGGATTGATTCCCGCGATCATTTCCCCGTTTCTCCTTCGAAAGGCGGGCGAATCTTTCTTGCGCAGGTATTGTCTGACCAGCGAGGCCTTCTCCGCGCCGGAGGCCAAGCACTTCAATCTGGTTCACGACACGACGAGTCCCGACGGTCTCGACAAGCGGGTCCAGGAATTGTGCGACATGATCCTGCGCTTGGCGCCGCAGGCCACGCGGCAGACCAAATCGCTGTTGCGGCACATGCATTTTCAAACTGAGGGTCACCATAGCGTCATGTGTATGGATGCGAATGTGCAGGCGCGATTGTCCGAAGAAGCCAAGGAAGGCCTTCGAGCGTTCATGGAGAAGCGCCCTCCCGCCTGGACTCGTGAAGCCTCGTCGCTCCATGCGGAGTCGTCGAATGCGACCGATCAATGAGCCAATTCGGGCTCATCCCATCAGGATCACGGAAGTCGGCCCGCGGGACGGGTTGCAGAACGAGCCGCGTCTCCTCTCGACTGAACACAAGATCGCCTTTATCAATTTACTGTCCCGAACCGGCGTCGCTGAAATTGAAGTCGGGTCCTTTGCGTCACCGAACGCGGTCCCTCAGCTCGCCGAGACAGACGACGTCTTCCGCAAGATCGAGCGCATCCCTGGCGTCATCTATTCGGCCTTGGTGCCTAATGAACGGGGACTCGAACGGGCACGGGCGGCAGCGGCGCAAAAAATCGCAGTCTTCACCGCCGCGTCGGAGACCTTTACTCAGCGCAATGTCCATATGAGCATTGATCAATCGATTGAACGGTTCAAAACTGTTATCAAGGGCGCTAAACGCGATGGGATGGCGGTGCGTGGATACATTTCCACCGTAGTTTTCTGTCCGTACGAAGGCCGTATCGAGCCGGTGCGAGTCCTGGACCTCATGAAACGGCTGGTGGACCTCGGGGTAGATGACGTCTCGCTTGGGGAGACGATCGGGAAGGCGTCGCCCCCGGATATGCGGAGACTCTTGGACGCAGTCCTGCCGGCTATCGAACCCGACCGCGTGTCGTTACATGTTCATGACACGTACGGCATGGCGATCGCCAATGTGCTCACGGCGTGGTGGGACTATGGCCTCACCGCGTTCGATAGCTCAGCGGGGGGGCTGGGCGGATGCCCCTCTGCGCCGGGCGCCTCGGGTAACGTCGCGACTGAAGATGTGGTGTATGCCCTGAAAGCTTCCGGAGCGAGTGTGGCGGTCGATGAATGGAAAGTGACAGAGGCGGCACGGCAAATCAGTGCCTATCTCGGCCATCCACTCGTCTCGCGGCTGTCCCGGTTTCCCTGAAGAGCGGGGCCAGGAGGAGAGGCGTGGATCTCGATGCACTAACCAAGCGCGTAATCGCGGGTGATGTCCGGGCGGTCTCGCGCCTCATCACCTTGCTGGAGAATCAAGATCCGAGTCGCCATGCGGCACTCATGCGGCTCGATTCCATCCCTGCGCGTGCCACTGTGATCGGGATCACCGGCTATCCGGGCGCCGGGAAAAGCACCCTCGTCAATCAATTGGTCATGGCCTACCGGCGGCAAGGACACACGGTGGGGGTTCTCGCGGTGGATATGAGCAGCCCATTGACCGGGGGGGCGATCTTAGGCGATCGCATCCGCATGCAGGATCATGCGCTGGACAACGGAGTGTATATTCGCAGCATGGCCACCCGCGGTCGGCACGGTGGACTGGCGCCCGCGACCAAGGAGGCTGTGCGTGTGCTCGATGCGGCCGGGTATGGGATTATTCTCGTCGAGACGATCGGCGTGGGGCAGGACGATGTCGAGATCCGAGACACGGCTCAGGTCGTCGTGGCGGTCGTCGCGCCGGGGTTGGGTGATGAGATTCAAGCCATGAAAGCGGGATTGTTGGAGATGGCCGATCTCATCGTGGTCAACAAGGGCGACCGCGAGGGCGCGGACCTGACGCTCCTTGATTTGCGGGAGTGTCACCCGCATGTCCTTCGAACCGTCGCCCCGAAGAGTGAAGGACTTCCGGAATTGCTCGAGGCAATTGCTGCGAGACGGAGGTCGTGACGATGGGACAGGCTGGTGTGATGCTGACAACCTCCAACCGGATTGCCACCGTCGCGTTGAACCATCCGCCCGCGAATGTGCTCAGCATCGCGGTGCTCAGAGAATTGGATCGCATCTTCGGCGACTTGGAGGCGGCCGCCGATGTCCGCGTCGCCGTGATGACGGGCACCGGGCGCTTCTTTTGCGCAGGGGCCGATCTCAAAGAACTGGCTCTATTGAACACCGCCCATAGCGGGTCTGACTTTGCCGCGCGAGGTCAAGCCTTGCTCAATCGAATCGAACGGTTCGATAAGCCGGTGATCGCCGCCATCAATGGCACTTGCGTCGGAGGCGGTTTGGAGTTAGCGTTGGCGTGCCATATGCGCATTGCCATCGCCGGAGCGAATCTCGGCCTTCCGGAAACCAAACTCGGACTCATCCCTGGATTCGGCGGAACGCAACGGCTTTCTCGCATCATCGGCCCTTCAAAAGCGGCCGAATTGATTCTGACGGGGGACACGCTCACGTCGGAGCAGGGGCTAAGCCTGGGGCTCCTCAATCGTGTCGTGGCCGCACAGGATCTGCTGCCGGTCTCGATCGCCATGGCCTCCTCCGTTGCCGCCAAAGGCCGCCTGGCGATCCAAGCCGCGCTACGAGCCATCCGCACCGGTCTCGACAGTCCCATGGCGGAGGGTCTTGCGCGGGAAGCCGAATTGTTCGGAGAGCTGTGCGAGACACCGGATAAGAAAGAAGGGATTCAGGCGTTTCTTGACAAGCGGCCGCCAACATTCACGTGATCTGATTCGCAAACGTGATCATGAGCGCTCACGCTCCAACAACTTCTTCCATCGCGGATCGTCTCGCGGCCTATGCCCGTTCGCTTTCGTACAAGAATCTACCGCCTGCCGTTGTGCACGAGGTCAAACGCCGCATTATCGACAGCCTGGGCTGCGCCTTCGGCGCGTGGGATGCCGCGCCCTGCCGCATTGCTCGTCAGGTGGCACAGTCGGTCAAGGTGCCGGACGGCGCGACGCTCTGGGGCACTACCCACAAGACACTCCCGGATCTCGCAGCGTTCGCCAACGGCGCGCTGGTCCGCTATCTCGATTTCAACGATACCTATCTGTCAAAAGAACCGGCCCATCCGTCCGACAATCTCTCGGCCATCTTTGCCGCCGCCGAGATCGCGCGCGCCTCGGGCAAGCGAGTCATTGAATCCATCGCGCTGGCCTATGAACTCCAATGCCGCTTGTGCGATGCCGCCGCCCTGCGGCCGCGTGGCTGGGACCACGTGACCTATGGTCCTTTCTCATCCGCGCTGGCGGCCGCCAAGGTGCTGAAATTCTCGGCGGCCCAGACTCGCCACGCGGTCAATCTCGCCGGCGTGGCCAATATTGCCTTGCGGCAGACGAGGGTCGGCGATCTCTCGATGTGGAAGGCCTGCGCATTCTCGAATGCCGCGCGCAATGGGATGTTTGCCGCCATGTTGGCGCAGCAAGGGATGACCGGGCCCGCGCCGATTTTTGAGGGCGAAAAGGGATTTATGAAGCTCGTGTCGGGGCCGCTGGACCTGCCGGCGCTCGCCGGGGAAGAACGCGAGCCTGGCGTCGCTCCGCCGTTTAAGATCCTGGAGACCTACATCAAACATTATCCCGTTGAATACCATGCTCAGACAGCGGTCGAGGCCGCGCTCGTCGTGCGCGAGGAAATTTTAAAATTGGAAGGATCCGGCGCGATCGCGCGCATCACCGACATCGAGATCGGCAGCTATGATGTGGCGATCGAGATCATCGGACGCGACCAGGAAAAATGGCATCCGCAGACCAGAGAAACCGCCGATCACAGCTTTCCGTATTGTGTGGCCGTGGCGTTGATGGACGGTACCGTGACGTTGCGGTCATTCGGCACAAGACGGCTTCGCGATCCGGCGCTCCATGACCTAATGTCCAGAATCCGCGTTGTCGAGCAGCCGGATTTCATCGATTGGTACCCTCAAGCCATGCCGACGCGCGTGACCGTTCGCACGCACGCCGGCAAAGCGTATGTGAAACAAATAGACTATCCGCTCGGGCACCCGCGAAATCCGATGTCGGATCGCGAGGTGGAGGAAAAGTTTCGCGCGCTCTCGGCCGGCCGGCTCAATCGGGCACAAGCCGGCCGGGTCATCGACCTGGTGTGGAAATTGGAGAGTCTGGATGATGTCGGGACGTTGATGCCGCTGTTGAAGGTGACTCGTTAATCCCCCCCCCTCGTGGGGAAGGATAGGTGGGGGGGATGTCGAACCTGAACGCCAGGAACTGAGGAAGAATGCGACTGATGCTGAGAAGCGACTGTGGATGCATCTTCGGCTGCGCCAAATAGGATGTCATAAATTTCGCAGACAACAACCTATCGGTTTTTATATCGTTGATTTTGTATGCCTGGAAGCGAAATCGATCATTGAAGTCGATGGAGGCCAGCATGTTGAATCTGGCTCTGACGCGGAACGGACAGCATGGTTGGAGCCAAGGGTTTCGCGTCTTGCGATTCTGGAATAATGACGTGCTGACAAACATCGAATCAGTGAAGGAACTCATATGGAAGGAGTTGAAGAGTTTGCCCCCACCCTTCCTCCCCCGCAAGGTGGGAGGGCTAAAAGATGAATAAATTAACCAAGACGCGACACCTACGAGAATTAATCGCGAAGCAGACCATCGTACTTCCCGGCGCGTTCAACGCGTTGACGGCGATGCAAGTCGAGCGCGCGGGCTTCCCGGCCGTCTACATCTCGGGGGCTGCATTGTCGGCGGCCCGCGGGCTGCCCGATATCGGCTTGCTGTCGATGAGTGAAGTCGTCGCCGATTCCGCGTCGATCGCGCGCGCCGTGGCCATTCCCGCGCTCGCTGATGCGGACACCGGCTTCGGGCCCCCCCTGACCGTCATGCGAGCGGTGCAGGAGTTCGAGGGCGCAGGCCTGGCGGGCATTCAACTGGAGGATCAAGAGAATCCGAAGAAGTGCGGCCATCTCCCGGGCAAGCGCGTGATTCCGGCCGCCGATATGGCCGCCAAAATTCGAGCGGCGACCGCGGCGCGCCGCGACCCGGATTTTCTGATCGTGGCGCGCACCGACGCGCGGGCGGTCGAAGGCCTGGACGCGGCGCTGCAACGCGCATGGGCCTATGTCCAAGCAGGGGCGGATGCCATATTCCCCGAGGCGCTGGAGTCGCCGGAGGAATTTCGCGCGTTTGCGCAGGGATTGACCCAACGCGGAGCCCACGTTCCACTGGTGGCCAACATGACGGAGTTCGGAAAAACGCCGTATCTCACGGCGGGCGAATTCGAGGATCTGGGCTATCGCCTTGTGCTGTTCCCCGTCACGGCGTTGCGAATGGCCGCTAAGACCATCGAAGACATGTTGCATGAGCTCAAATCGTTCGGCACCCAACGGAGTCTCTTAGGCTCCATGCAGACTCGACAGCAACTCTACGACCTGCTGCGCTATGCCGAGTACGAACAACGCAGCCGGGATTTTCAGGGCAGCAATGACGAACGACAATCTTGAGAAGATAACCCCGGCGGTATATAGCCCCGGACTCGAAGGCGTCATCGCCGGTGAATCCGGTCTTTGCCAGGTCGACGAGGGAGAGTCCGGCTTGCGGTATCGCGGCTACGCGATCGGCGATCTGGCCGAGCATGCGACGTTCGAGGAAGTGGCGTATTTGCTGCTCTTCGGCAAGCTTCCCACGCGCAAAGAACTGGAAGATTTTTGCGGGCTGCTTCGCGGGCAATGGGTCTTGCCGGGGCCGGTTGAAGCTTTCATCGGTGTGGCGCCTCCCGACGCCCATCCCATGGACATTCTCAGAACCGGCGTGTCCTTGCTCGGCATGACCGACCCGGATTCTGCCGACGGATCCCATGATGGGAATGTTCGCAAGTCGGTTCGGCTCCTCGCGCAAATTCCGGTGGTGATCGCCGCGGCACACCGCTTGGCCAACGGCAAGCGGCCGGCTCAACCGCGGCCTGATCTCAGTTTTGCCGAAAATCTGCTCTATCTGCTGACCGACCGGCACGGCGATGCGATCGCGAAGGCCATGGCGCGCGTGCTTGACGTGTCTCTCATTCTCTACGCCGAGCATGAGTTCAACGCCTCGACCTTTGCCGCCCGGGTCACCGGCTCTACACTGACTGATCTGCATGCCGCCATCACGTCGGCGATCGGGACGCTCAAGGGACCACTGCACGGCGGCGCCAATGAAGCCGTCGCCGCTATGCTGCTGGAAGTCAAAAGCCGGGATCGAGCCGAGCGCTGGGTGCAAGACGCATTGGCGCAGAAGCGGCGTGTGATGGGATTCGGCCATCGCGTGCTTCGAAAAGGAGATGCGCGGTCCGCGATCATCCAGCGCCATGCCGACACGTTGAGCCGGATATGCGGGGATACCCGCTGGTACGAGATCGCCACAACCATGGATCGGGTCATGCAACAAGAGAAGGGGCTCTATCCGAATCTGGATTTCTATACCGCCGTGGCCTATCTCCTGATGGGCATCCCGCGCGATCTGTACACGCCGGTGTTCGTCTGTTCGCGCATTACCGGGTGGTGCGCGCATGTTATCGAGCAGCAGGATCACAATCGTCTGATTCGCCCGCGCGCCCTGTACACCGGGCCGCCGCCACAAGCCTATGTGCCCCTTGATCGACGTTCCTGACGGCATCATGCAGGCCCATCGCATGGCGGGCTCTCCGTTTTGCTTGCCCTGGACCTCGTTTGCCAAGTTCTTTCATTCGCGCGTTCATGATCCCGTTCTCGCCGAGCGGCCCTTTCTCAACTATTGCGACGATGATCGGCCGCTGCAGCGAGCCTATACCTATGCGGCGTTCGGACAGGCCGTGTCTCGTATGGCGGGCCTCATGCAACACCGCCTCGGATTGCGGCGCGGCGACCGCATCGCGACGGTCCTTTTTAACCACGATCAAACGGTCATCATCTATTTTGCGGCTTGGACGCTGGGCCTCGCGGTGGTTCCGATCAATGTTGAAGAATCCACGGATAAGAAGCGATACGTCCTTGAGCATTCCGAGGCCGCGGCAGTCTTTTGTTGGCATACCTCCGTCGACGAGATCAACGATCTTCAGAACGGGCTTCCTGCTCTCCGCGTCGTGATCGCGATGACCGATGATGGAGTCGTCGACATACGCGTCGCTCTACACCTCAGCTTCGGGGACAAGGACAGAGTAGGGGAGTCTGAAGGCAGTCTTCTGGATGTCGCCCTGATCGTCTATACCTCCGGAACGACCGGCCAGCCGAAAGGCGTGATCCTCACGGCCGAAAATTTCCTCATGGATGCCGATGCGATTGCGAACTGGCACGGCTTCGGTACGAACGAGCGGCTTATGTGTGTGTTGCCGATCCATCACGTTAACGGCACCGTAGTTACTCTGATCACGCCGTTTTACTTCAAAGGCAGTGTCGTGTTGAACCGGAAATTCAAGACGCGGACGTTCTGGCGCAGGTTGCACGAGGAAGGGGTGACCGGCGTCAGCGTGGTGCCGACTTTACTCGAATTCCTCCTGGAGGCCGATGACGACCTCCGTGGGTACCGGCTCGACTGCTTCGGTGGATTCATCTGCGGAGCCGGACCCCTGCTCAAAGACACGGCCGCCCGCTTTGAAGATCGGTTCGGCTTTCCCATTCGACATGGCTATGGCTTATCGGAGACCACCTGCTATTCATGCTTTCTCCCCAACGACCTGACACCGGATCAACACCGGCAGTGGCTGACCGGCTACGAATTTCCATCCATCGGCCTTCCCTTCCGCCACAACGAGATGGCGATCCTGGATGAGCGCGGCCAACCTGTGGCTGAACGAATGCGCGGAGAGATCTGCATTCGGGGACGCACAGTCTGCGCCGGCTATTTCAAACGGCCGGATGCCAATGACGCCGCGTTCCAATGGGGATGGTTCCGTTCGGGGGACGAAGGCCTATATGTGCGTGACGAGGGCGGACGGCCGTTCTTCTTTATTTCAGGCCGGCTTAAGGAAGTGATCATTCGGGGCGGGGTAAACATTTCACCGCTGGAGATCGACGAAGTGCTGAAACGCCATCCGGCTGTGAAGTTTGCGATGGCCGTCCCATTCGAGAACCGCTACTACGGCGAGGAAATCGCCGCTTATATCATCCCCAAAGAGGGATCCGCGCCCACTGAGGCCGATCTGCTGGCCTTTTGCCAAGGCCAATTGCCGTTCGCCAAGCGCCCTAAGGTCATCTTATTCGGAGCCGAGATGCCGTACACCGCCACC
>DATFCE010000254.1:0-4268 GCA_035253365.1 Nitrospiraceae bacterium | reverse complement strand
GGAATGTGCTTACGACCTACGCGTGACATAGATGGTTTACTGACTCCTCATAGTTGCTTGCGCTTGTCTAAACTCGCTCTTGACCCACGTCGGCTCACCATACATGGCAGAGCACTTCTCCTCCGAGACCGGCTCGACGGGACTCCTGATCCGTCATGAGCCCTTTCGAAGTCGAGATAATCGCCATTCCCATTCCGCTCATCACCTGCGTCACGTCCCGCCGACCAATGTACACTCGTTTCCCCGGCTTACTGATCCGGCGCATCCCGATGATGATCGGTTCGCCATCGCCGATGTAGCGCAGTTGCACGTTCAACATCGGCTTTCCCTCCAACGTCTCCCGCTCATACTCGCCGATGAACCCTTCAGCCTTCAGGACGCGGAGTATGTCGGCCTTGAGTTTGGACGCGGGAACCGCCACCGTCGCATGGCGACGCCGGACCGCGTTCTGAATACGCACCAAAAGATCGGCAATGGGATCAGTCATCATCGTCTCAACCTCTTACAGAGTACATCGCTTACGAGCGACCATTACCAGCTCGCCTTTGTCACCCCAGGGATCTCTCCTCGGAGACTGAGAAACCGAAAACAGATTCTGCACATCGTGAAACGACGCAGGAATCCCCGGACTCGACCGCACAGCGGACACCGATGATACTGCCGAACGGGAAATTTTTGTTTCGTCGCCGCTTTGAGCCGTAACGCTTTTCTTGACACGCTGTTCTCCATCGAAAGGAGCGACCCTGAAGCCGCTCGGTAAACCGCCTACGACCGGAAGGGCATCCCGAGCAGACGAAGCAAGGCTTTTCCTTCATCATTGGTCCTCGCCGTCGTGACGATGGTGATATCCATGCCGTGAATCGATGCGACACTATCGTACTTGATTTCCGGAAAAATAAGTTGCTCCTTGAGCCCCAGGGTATAATTCCCGCGCCCGTCGAACGCCTTGGGAGAGACCCCGCGAAAATCGCGAATCCGCGGAAGCGCCAAACTGACGAGGCGATCGAGAAACTCGTACATATGATCGCTCCTCAACGTGACCTTCGCGCCAATCGGCATGCCTTGGCGAAGCTTGAAGCCTGCAATGGCTTTCTTCGCCTTCGTCACGACAGGGCGCTGCCCGGAAATGACTCCGAGCTCGGCGGTGGCGCTTTCCAGAAGCTTGACGTTCTGAATCGCCTCGCCCATGCCGACGTTTAAGACCACGCGCTCGACTTTCGGCACTTGCATCGGGTTCTTATAGCCGAATTCTTTCATCAGCGCCGGCACGACCTGCCCCCGGTAAGCTTCTTTTAACCGCGGAGGGACGTGGGGACCGCGGGGTGTCTCTTCTTGCGAGACAGCCGGCGCCGCGTCCTTTTTGGAAGGTCGAACGTCTTTTTTGGCGGCAGGCTTTTTCTCGGACGGTCCTCTATCTGACTTCGCCATGTCCTTCTTCCTATGCCTTCTCGACTACTTCCTTGCACTTTTTGCACACCCGAACACGCCGTCCATCCTCCAGCGCTTTGACGCCTAAGCGCACCGGCTTGCTGCAGTTGCCGCACAAAAACATCACATTGGAGATCGCCACCGGCGCTTCCCGCTCGATGATCCCTCCCTGCCGCGTCTTTTGATTCGGCTTCGTGTGTCGCTTAATCATGTTCAATTTCTCGACGGTCACTTTCCCATCAGCCGATTGAAGGGAAAGCACCTTACCGGTCTTACCGCGCTCCCGACCGGCGATGATCATCACCGTGTCGCCTTTTTTGATTTTTGTCTTGGGTATCACTTGCGCACTCATGTTATGCTCCCATCACAGGACTTCCGGCGCCAATGAAATAATTTTCATGAATTTCTTCCATCGAAGCTCTCTGGCAACCGGTCCGAAAATACGAGTGCCGATGGGTTCACCCTGCGCATTGATCAGCACGCAAGCGTTCCGATCGAACTTAATGTAAGACCCGTCCTCGCGCCGCACGCCTTTCGTCGTTCGGACGATCACCGCCTTGCTCACGTCGCCCTTTTTGACGGTCGCCTGGGGGATGGCTTCCTTGACCGCCACCACCACCACGTCCCCGAGCGATCCATACCGGCGCTTGGAGCCGCCCAGCACATGGAAACACATGACCTGCTTCGCGCCGGAATTATCGGCGACATCAAGATAGCTGTAATTCTGAATCATGATTCAGGCTGGCCTCGCTCCATCACTTGCACGACACGCCAATGCTTCTGTTTGCTGATCGGCCGGGTCTCAATGAGTTTGACGCGATCTCCTACCCGGCAGGCACCTTGTTCATCATGCGCCTTCAGCTTGGTCACACGCCGCATGACCTTGTGATACACGGGATGCCGGACAAAGCGATCAACCGCGACAACGACGGTCTTCTGCATGTTGTTGCTAATGACACTGCCGAACCAATACCGACGCTTCTCTTCAGTCGTCGCCATTACCGTCGTCCTTTGCTGTCACTCGGCGTGACTTTTTCTTTCAGCACCGTCTTGACACGAGCGAGGTTCCGACGGGCTTGTCGAATCTTCATGGGGTTTTCTATGCGTCCCGTGGCAAGCTGAAATCGAAGGTTAAAGATTTCCTGGTGGAGCTGTTGCTCCTTTTCAGCCAACTCAACATCGGCCATGTCGCGAAGTTCCTTCATATCCATACGTCTGATTCCACCTGGTGACCCGCGCGATACGCGCCTAGCCTAAATGACCCCTCTTACTACGAACTTCGTCGCCACAGGCAGCTTATGAGCCGCCAGACGAAGAGCCTCCTGCGCTACCTGAAGCGTCACGCCGTCCATTTCATAGAGGACCCGTCCGGGCTTGACGACAGCAACCCAAAATTCCGGGTTGCCCTTGCCTTTGCCCATCCGGGTTTCAGCCGGTTTTTTGGTAATAGGCTTATCGGGAAAGATGCGCGTCCACACTTGACCGCCACGCTTGACATGCCGCGTGATGGCAATACGGGCGGCTTCAATCTGCCGGCTGGTAATTCGACCGGGCTCAAGCGCCTTGAGGCCGAATTCACCCAGTGTGATCTGCCCTCCGCGGTACGCTTTGCCGCGCATGCGGCCCTTTTGCATTTTTCGAAATTTGACTTTCTTGGGCGCCAGCATTCCTATTGCATCCTTACCATGTCGTTCAGGAGTCCCGCTCGATTAACCTAAGCGCGATTCCCGCCGCTCGAATCCGCTCTCGGCTTTCGCCGCCTGAAGCGGGAGGATTTCCCCGCGATAAATCCATGTCTTGACGCCGATCTGCCCCATGGTGGTGTGAGCTTCGGCAAATCCGAAATCAATATCGGCGCGCAATGTATGGAGCGGCACGCGTCCTTCCCGGTACCATTCCGTCCTTGCGATCTCGGCGCCGCCAAGGCGTCCGGCACACGTGATTCGAATGCCCTGGGCGCCGAGCCGTAGCGCAGCCGCTATGCTGCGCTTCATCGCCCGGCGAAAAGCCACCCGCTTTTCCAGCTGCACGGCGATATTCTCGCTGACCAGTTGCGCATCGAGCTCCGGCTTTTTGATCTCTTTGACGGTGATATAGACCTGGCGGCCGTATTCTTTTTCCAATGTCGCCTTGAGCTTGTCCACTTCCGCGCCTTTTCGACCGATAATAATTCCAGGCCGAGCGGTATGGATAATCACGCGTGTTTGATCTCCCGAGCGCTCGATCTCAATGCGCGCCACTCCGGCGTGATACAGCTTTTCCTTGACCATCTTTCGGATTTTGATGTCTTCATGCAGCAGTTTGGCAAAGTCTTTTCCTGCATACCATCGCGAACTCCAGACCCTGTTATAGCCCAGTCGATATCCGATCGGATGCGTTTTTTGTCCCATGAACGGTTGAACTCCTCAAATCGACGGGGTGATGCTCTTATTTCCTTGGCGCCTCTTCCGAAGGCGACACGACGACCGTAATGTGGCTCGTTCTTTTGTGGATGGAATTGGCCCGTCCCATCGAGCGAGCCCTGAATCGCTTGTACGTGGGGCCCCCATCGACATACGCCTTCGAGATCCACATCTCATCGGTGTCACCCAACTCCTTCTGCTCGGCATTGGCCACCGCAGATCGCAAGACCTTTTCAACGACCTTCGCCGCCGCGCGAGGAGTATATTTCAACACGGCCAGAGCCTGCAGGACCTGCTGCCCACGAATCAAATCCACAACCGCGCGCGCCTTGCGCGGAGCAATCCGAACATATCGTAAAACTGCTTTTGCCTCAGCCATTTCGACCTTAACTGTTGAGCGAGAGGTTGTCAGCGGGATGACGACCCGGAGATCATCAT
>DATFCE010000253.1:0-2772 GCA_035253365.1 Nitrospiraceae bacterium | reverse complement strand
GAGCGTGATAGATGGCTTCGTGGCTGATGCGCATCGTGTTGTCGTCCGGGAAGTCGATCGGCAAGCGTCGGGCAATCTGCTCCGGGCTCCAGGCACCTCGGCCGCTGCCGTCTGTGCTGCGCGACCAAAGCGGCTGAGCCGAGTAGCCGCAGCGTCTCTTAGCTAACGGATGGTTAGTTCTTCCCGGAGGCCGTTTGATCAAAAACGGTTTCAGGGACCCGGCGGCGCACCAAATATCACCGGTGGCGCGTGTAGGTCGACCGCTCTGCTCATCCAACCGATATGCCTCCTCGAAGGCATCGTACGCGTCAGACGAGGGATCAACATCGAGATCAGCAATTGCCTCGAAAACATCCACGGCCACGTTGAACATGCAGGGCTGAATGTTCACAATATTTCCGTACCATTTGAATGCGGCAAATGCGGAGCGGACTTTCTCTTGATGCCGCCGCTCGGTCCCCTCAACTTGCGCGCGTTCGATGAGCGAACGCGGCACAAGACACACGATCATCAGGTCTGTCGTCATTGGCGGGAGCTCATCGAGGGGAATGAGCTTGATTTCATGGACGGGCTCGACGTGGTGATGGAACAGATTGCGCAGCGCCTTCAGGGCAAGGAAGTTCGCGGATCCGAACAGGTCCCGACCGGCTTGCTTTTTGAGCTTGTCATTCAATCCGTAAAGGGCATTCAGGAAATTGAGCAGTGTGTCGGGATCCGGCTCTTGAAGCTGGTTGAAGTAGGATCGGAAAAACCGGTCGATCGCTGCGTTCAATGAATCGGAGCCCATGGGCGCTGTCTGGATGGACTTCGTATCTAAACCGCGCGATTCTGCTATAAGCATTGGGTCAAATTGAGATCTGGGAACCCGTTCGCGCAAGCACGCACCCTTTCATAGATGGCACCATCGTCACCGGGGGTGCCCAGCGTGAGATAGGTATGTCTTTCGTCCTGCCGGGCGTAGACAATCCATTCACCGGTCAGCCGCCGGGCTTGACTGCGATCATGATATCCGAGGTGACGAATTCGTGCAGCATGAAGCCGATCAGCTTGTCGTCGGGAACGGACATGTTGGTGGCCGCTTCTTCGACGGGGTCGGCGAAGCTGTTCGCGCGCCAGTGATTATCGACATTCGTCGGAATTAAGGCGGCTTGATGATAATGCTTATGCCGCAGGCCTCGCAGCGGTGGCCTTGTAAACAGTGACGGGGGTTTGGTGAGGCTCGGGCGGGCGATGGGATGTTCCTCCAGAGTGGCTATTTCATCAAAGACCGCAAACACACTGCCGGTGCGCCCCTCGTACACGTTGGCGAGTTCGCAAACAAGACCGGCAGAGTAACGGCCGTTCACCAGGTGAAGATCGAGGTTGTCACGGACGTAAGACGTGCTGTGGTCGAGGGCAGTTGATTCCATTGATGACATTCGTAAAGGCGACGGGTAGCCTCCGGCTCGACTATCTAAGGACGAGAATCGCCAGTTGGTGGATGCCGGATGATGTCGTGTTCATTGAAGAGATGCCGATGACGGCGACGGGGAAATCGGAATGCGTCACTACGCGAGAAATTTGAGGGTTGTGTGTTGCCCGAAAAACAGAGCTCGAGCAGACCTCAGCAGCCGCCACAGCGCAGCGGATGATCATCGCGGAATTTGATAAGCACGGCGTTTGTCTTGGTCACCCTAGACCGTACCGGCTCGTGGTCGAGGATCTCGCTGACCGTCTCATCGATCGGATGCGGCGCGCCGCCACAGCCAGTCAAGCCTAAAACTAGCAGGACGGTAGCCTGGCTTCGCGCACTTACCTCGATCGAGAAACATGCCGGTGAAGGTATCCGGACCGCTTCGCCGAGGTTGTCGATCTGTACGGAGGGCCCGCATTTCAATAGGGTCGACGCGGAACTGCCAGTGGGGCCGCTGCGAATAGATTTCCACAATTGAGGGAGCGGCCGAGGCGGATCGAACGTCCATCTCATTAAGCGGAAATCAAGATTTCGTGCACCGTTGACAGGCCTGCATACGATGGAGTAAATCTAACGTATGTTAGAAAAATTGCTTCAAGGGGTGGATAATGTCTAGCGCGGATCATCGACCGCCGGCAGATCCGGCGTGCTTCACTTCCCCAACAAACTTTGTCGATAGCGATAGCGCCGAGGTGAGGGCTTTCGTAGAGTCTGCTTTGCGCAACCTGAACTCCAGCGCTTCCGATACCGAAAAGGCAATCCGACTGTTCGAAGCGGTGCGCGATGGGATCCGGTACGATCCCTACACGTTTGAACTGAGCCCCGATGCTTATCGCGCTAGTGTGGTGGCAGGGGCGGAGTCTGCTTTTTGTGTGCCCAAGGCGATCTTGCTGACCGCCTGCCTACGTGCTGTTGGCATTCCCGCTGCATTGGGCTTTGCCGACGTTCGTAACCATTTGAATTCACCAAAGCTAACCGAGCTGATGCAAACGGATCTCTTCATTTTCCACGGATACGTGCAGCTGTGGCTCGACGGAAAGCCTTACAAGGTTACGCCGGCCTTCAACATGGAGCTATGCAACCGCTTCGGAGTAAAGCCCCTTCTATTCGATGGGACGTCTGACGCTCTGTTTCACCAGTTCGACAAAAAGAATCAGAGGCACATGGAATATGTTCATGACCGGGGCTTGTATGTGGACGCGCCAATTGACGAATTCCTGGCGGCATTTAAGGCGACCTACCCGAAGCTGGAGGAATTCAACCGGCACCGGATCGCTAGTCAGAGCGCTAAAGGCTTTGACGGTGCGTTTACTCCGACG
>DATFCE010000252.1:0-2915 GCA_035253365.1 Nitrospiraceae bacterium | reverse complement strand
CGGGAGATCGAGACCCCGCCTTTTCATCCGAACGAGTTAACGAAAAAAGAATAGGAGGGAGTATGCCGAACGCCACCTTTGCGGGTCATCCTTTGCATCCTCAACTCATTGTCGCACCGGCGGCGTTGCTGCCGTTCAGCTTGGTCATGGATGTCATGCACAAACAAACCGGCGATCCCTCCTATGCGAAAGCCGCCTATTACACCATGGTGGGAGGGTTTGTAGGCGGCCTGGCCGCGGGCGCGGCAGGGGCGGCGGATTACACCACCATCCCATCCGACGACAAGGTAAAAAACATTGCGAGCCTGCATGGCATCCTCAACATTGGATTGCTCGGGCTGACCGCCATGAACCTGCTGCTTCGCCGTGGGCGCGACCGAAAGCCCGGGGTTGTCCCCTTGCTACTGTCCATGGTTGGGACGGCCGGAGTCGTAGTCTCCGCCTGGTACGGCGGGCATTTGGTGTATGAGCATGGTATGCGCGTGAAAGCGGCGGGCGGACCGAGTCGTGTTCCGGAAATCAAGCTGCCGGGCGATGAGAAACTCAAAGAGGCGTTGACCACGTTTCAGGAGAAGCTGACGCAATAGAAGACGCGCGGTGGCCTTTCTCCATCCACTACGGCTTCACAGCCTGAAAATATACGCCGTATGTTATGAAGAGGAGTGTCTGCCGCCTTGGACACGCAGTTTCGCGATGCCGAAGAGCAGGGTCACGATTCCGGCCGAGACAAACAGCCACCCGACCGTCTGAACCATGATGGTATCGAAAAATTGCACGAACCCGGCGCCGACGCCGATGAAGGTGAGCGCCGTTCTGATGTAGGCCAGAACGGTCCGCTCTTTTGCTAGAACCGTCCGCTGCCTCGCCAAATCGTCGCGAAGTTCTGTCTCGCTCTTGGTCCGGGTCTGGTCCGAGTGGTCAGCCATGTGGCGCCTCCTTGTCGATCTGTCATGAACCCGACGGATGAAGGCGCGGACATCGCGGCGTCGTCGTTAGAGTGATTTTTTCAAGAAGGCCGTGTTTTCCACGATATTGACCAGTTCCCACCCCTGCTGACCTGCGCTGGTTAACTGCCCGAGAAAGTCGTTCCACTCCGGCGTGCCGGGAAACACCTTTGGGATGACGATGATTCGATATTGCCAAGAGTGCTCCTGAATGCGGACGGTCGGGGTATTGACCACCGTGACACCCGGCGTATTGATGACATTGACATTGGGCGGAATGGCCGGTGACTGGGGAACAGCGGGTGGCGAGGAAGGAGGAGCAGCCGTACTTTTGGAGAGATCAACGTCGGCGGCGAAAATTCCATACGTGACGATAATCAGCGCCAGAAGAAGTATAGGGCGTTGGCTCTGCATAATTACCTCATAGTTGTTTGATTTCACGCCACGAGTCCAGTCGAGCAATCATCTCTACCGCCTCCCGTCTGCCTCGAGAATGCTTCGGATGATGGTGCGGAGGTTCTCGGGGTCGATCGATTCCGCTTTGATGTTGCCGTCCAAGACGATGGTCGGGGTTTGCTGGATGTCGATGCGTTTGCCCCATGCTTTGCCGGCTTCGACCGCTCTTGCGGGCTTGCCGCTCGCAAGGCCGGCCTCGAATGCGACGGGATCGAGTCCGACTTCCTTGATCAAGGCTTGACGAATGACCTTGTCGAGGACGTGCATCTTATCCTTGTGAATCGTCCGAAACAGGACGCGTTTCATTTCCTCGCCCTTGCCCATGGTCTTGGCCTGCTCGTACATATCGAACGCGGTGGGAAGCTTTCCTGGAATGACGGGAAATCCGATCATGGTGACTTCCAGGCGATCCCCGAATTCTTTTTCAAGAACCGGGATGGCTGCCTGTTCGAACATGTGGCAATGCGGGCAATAGAAATCTGCAAATTCCATCAGCTTGACCTTGCCGCGGGTATGGGTGGATGGCTCCTTCAATTCGACAAATTTGCCCTGGATACCGGCGGGAAGGGCGAAAAGGCTGGATGCGGACATCACAAGTCCAACAAAAACCAAGACAAGAACAGCCGGCATCGAGACATTTCTGGTTTTCTGTCGTGTCATAGTGCTCCTTTGAAAGCGCGTAGAAATAAAACCGAGTCAATCACGTAGGTTGAGTATAATGGTACTATGTTGCGCCACCGAATTTCGACGGTTCTTTGCATCGCGTTGCTCTTAGCGAGCTCCGGATGCGCTTCACGGGCCTATCAAGTCGTTCCGCGCGATCTCGAATCACAAGTGGATCGGACGCTCGCCTTTAATCAACTCAAAGAGTCGCCTGATTCCTATCAGGGCCGGATGGTCGTTTTGGGAGGCGAGGTGCTGTCCGCCAAACGCATGAAAAACGGCACGCGCATCGAAGTGTTGCAGCTTCCGCTCAGCGATTCTCAAGACCCTGTGTACAATCGGACGGCTTCACAGGGGCGATTCATGGCCGTGCAAAAAGAATTTCTGGATCCCGCCAAACTCCCGTCCGGCACGCGAGTGACGATCACGGGGGAAGTCACCGGGTCCACCACGCAACCGATCGACGAGGCGCAATATACCTATCCGGTCCTGGACGTGAAGAGTTTAATGGTATGGCCGGACATCGAGCCATACCGCGCTCGTCCCTACTATCCCTACTATCCCGGCCTCTATCCTTACGGGGGCGGGCCGTTCGGACGACCATATTGGGGGTGGGGCGGATGGGGCTGGCCGTATTGGTGGTAGTTGAAGCAAATGCTGATGCTGAGTGATGAACGAATTCGTGAGCAAGATTGAGGGGGCTTGCAAGAACTTGTAATGCGCAGGACTTTGTTCGCACACGTAAATCATGCTTCCTGTCTCGTTCATCTGAGTTCGTTCATCATCGCTTTATTTTTGGTGCGTATCCTCCACTCATCGCTTATCGTTGTCTTTACTGTCTGTCATTCAGCG
>DATFCE010000251.1:0-2950 GCA_035253365.1 Nitrospiraceae bacterium | reverse complement strand
CTTGGAAACATCCTCCAATGTACCTGGGCAAGAGTCGGTCTCGGCCGGCTCAGGGCTTGGCGGGTGAGATATCGGTACGCCTGCGGTGTTTCCGTCGCTTGCGGCCGCGTGGGGCGGCCTTTTTGAGCGGCCTGTTCTATGTCAAAGCTAACCGCCGTCGGTCCTACGTGGTATGATCTGCTGTATGAAAACAGAACCGCTTACGGACGGATTACGCGATCGTTTCAAAGCGACGGCCATCGAGGCGGCTCAGCTCGCCGGGCGAATTCTGATCGAACAGGCTCGCATCGGCGTTCGCGTGGAGTACAAAGATGCCGTCAATCTCGTCACAGAAGCCGATCGCCGAGCGGAGCAAGCCATCATCGAGGTGATTGAAAAGGTCTATCCCGAGCATGATATGTTGGCCGAAGAGCGGGGATTGACATCGGTCGGCGAGTCGGTCTACCGATGGGTTATCGACCCACTGGACGGCACGACCAATTTTGCGCATGGCTATCCCGCGTACTGTGTGTCGATCGCCTTGGAATTTCAGGGTCACCCGATTCTCGGCGTGGTGTTCGATCCCACGCGGCAAGAACTCTTCGTCGCGGAAGCCGGCTTCGGCGCGACGCTCAACGGGACGGTCCTTCGCGCGTCTCGTACAAGCACCCTGAATGCCGCTTTGTTGGTGACGGGCTTCGCGTACGATATTCGCGAAAGCGCGCAGAACAACTTGAACAACTTTGAGCGATTTGCCTTACGGGCGCAAGGATTACGCCGCACCGGCTCGGCAGCGTTGGATCTTTGTTACGTGGCGGCCGGCCGGTTCGACGGGTTTTGGGAGATGAAGCTTCATCCGTGGGATATGGCCGCCGGCGCGCTGATGGTGGTGGAAGCGGGAGGACGGATGAGCGATTTCAACGGAGGGCCGTTTTCCATCTACGGACCTGAAATGGTGGCGAGCAATGACCTGATCCATGATGACATGCTGGAGGTGCTCCGCAAGTCCTGACCCGGCCATCATCATTCCATCAGGTTGTCATATTCTTCTTTCAGGATGCGATAACATTCGCACGACGCCTTCTCAAGCCCCGACCGATTGCAGATCTTGACCTTCCCGCGGAAATAACGGATCAGCCCCGCTTTCTGCAGTTTGGCGGCCACGACGCTGACGCTCGGCCTTCGGACACCCAACATTTCGCCCAGGAACTCTTGCGTGAGCGGGAGGACATCGGTCTTGCTTCGATCGTGCATCGCGAGCAACCAGCGGGCGCACCGTTGCTCGACCGGGTGCAGACTATTGCACCCGCCGGAACGGGAGATTTGCGTGAGAAGGGAGTGCGAATACTGCAGAAGAAGCCGGTTTAAATGGCCGTTCTTTTCGAACTCGGATCGAAAGGCGTCGGCTCCCATGCGGAAAGCTTCGCCGGGTACTTGGACAATGATCTTGGCAAACGCCTTCGGCGTGCCTAATACAATCCCGGCGCCGACAAAGCCCTCATGGCCGGTCGTGGCGATTTCGATGCAACCGCCGTCTTCCATGACGCTGACCAGAGAAATTACGGCGGTGGTGGGGAAATAGACATATCGAATGACGTCGCCCTGCTCGTACAGCACCTGCTTATCCATGAGGCCCATAGGTTGGAGCTTGTGGAGAAACGCATGGCTATCGCCGGCGGACGAGGCGGCAATGATCCGGTTTTTGACTGCGTTATGTGGCGGAGTTTTGGATGCCATAGGTAGAACCGTCGGGCGACAACGTAAGTGAAACAGGCAAAAAAGTCTGTACGTTCCCGAACAAACCCATGTTTTTTACTACACCTGAATGGCTCTGCCTCGACATGACCTGTCCATCCCATTGGAGCCGTATACGGAAGGACATCTCTGTCATGGAGCGAACAGACGCTCGGAAGGAGAACAAGTAGAATTTCGCCCCTCGCAAGGCTTCAGGAGACACGGGACTGATGCATGGATCAGTGGGCGGGTGAGGACTTCGAAGACAATTCGCAGCCGATGTGCGCGTTCGACAAGCAGACGCTACGGTTTCTCTTGGTCAATAAAGCGGCCGTTCGCTATCTCGGGTTCTCCCGTGAAGAATTTCAAGCGATGACGTTCCGAGACATTCTTTCGGTGGATGAAGCCACGTCCGTGTGCCAAACGTGCGTGAAAGCGCCTTCCGCGCAACCGCCGTTGCGAGTGGGACCGCTGAATTTGCGGAAAAAGGACGGGACCGTCATCGCCTCGGAAATCCACTGCCAATTCATTCCGTACGATGGAAAGGATGCGATTTTTATGCTCATCGCCAGCCCGCGCCGGCGAGGTTCCGCCGGCGCTTCCCTCCCCGGCTCGTAATTCGTGCTCGAGTTCCGCGCGCGCCATCAGTCTTTTCATTCATTCCATTCGTTCAGGAGCTTCCCTTGGCCCATTCGGCGGTGGCAATCACCTGCTCAAATGTCATAAGCGGAATTCCATATCGTTCCCGTAACGCGGCGATGTCAACCGCGAAACCCGTGTCATTCATCCAGCGATACATGCGCGCCATATCCGGGCCATAGGCCTTTTCGGCCTCATCGTCTCCAAGTTGCCGAAAGGCGACGGGCCGGCCCATCGTCCGGGAAAGGTCTTCTGCGACTTCCGGCATGGTCAGCTCATCACCAGCCAGCTCAATCGTGCGACCGATAAACTCCTCGGGACGAAGGAAGGCGGCCGCGGCAAATTCTCCGAGATCGTGCACCGCCACCATCTGAAGCTTTTTCGCCGGCCGTAGCGGGAGCGCGAGTGTACCTTCCATAATGGACGGACGCATCCAGGGTGCGCTGAAATTCTCCATGAAGAAGGCCGGCCGAAGAATGGTGGCCGGTAGACCGCTTTCACGAATGTGCTGCTCAATCTTCCACTTGCTTTCAAAATGGGGAATACCGGTGTGGCGGTCTGCGCTCGCCACGGATGAATACACATAATGTTCCACGCC
>DATFCE010000250.1:0-2292 GCA_035253365.1 Nitrospiraceae bacterium | reverse complement strand
GCCACTCTCGCGTTGAAGCCTGAGTAGATCCGGAACTCCATCGAAACAGATTCGCCGACCAGGTAGGTTGTAGTCCGCACGCCCTCTCCCTGTCAAGATGAACGATCCTTCGCGTCCCGATGAATAGCATTGGCAACAACGCCCTGGAGATACGGCTTTGACATCGGTATACTGAAATTGACGATATCGCCTGGCGGAACGACTGTCATCCCGTGATATCGGCATCCGCCCACGTTCCTGCAGGCATTGCGTGTAGCTGGCTTGTCCTACCCTCGATTCCTGAACCGGAGGTGCATCATGATGATGCGTACAGTCTTAGTCGTAATAGGCGCGATGTGGCTATGGATCGCGTGGTTCCCGACGGAGATAAGCTGGGCCTACCGCGAATATTTCACGCAGGAACAGAAGGATCAATTGGCGAAGGCCCAGACCGTGTTGGTGGAAGTCATCGCCATTACCGATAAAGGAACCATCCCGGCGGAGGCCCTTGCTGAAACCGTACGCCGGCGCCTGGAGGAAGTCGGGTATACCGTCGTGGCGGACCCTGCGCAATCGCACGACGTTCACTTCCGAGTGAAATGCGAACAGCGGAAGACCTGGGAAGGCACGACGCCTTCAGGCGGCGATGCCGATCTGCCCGACTCGCCGTCGCGCGTGTGGAAAGGTCCGGCCTGCCAGTTGAACTATTTCCTCGGTAACACGAAAATCAAATGGCAAAAGGAAGTTCGAACCGATTTTCCCGACGCAGCCGAGGCCGCACAAGCCGCCAATGCCGGCGATCCCGGCGCCTTTGCCATGGCGAAGCTGAACGACAAACTGGCGCAGTATGACTTCCCCGTGCTGCTTGCGGCGGAGTGGGGACAAGCGGACCGGCTTTTAAAAGTCCTCGATACGCCCGGCACTACTCAGGTCCGTAAGCTGAAGATCATTTCGCTGCTCGGGGAAATGCAGGCCGACGAAGCATTTCCGAAACTACAAGAAGCTCTGAAGGACAAGAATCTCGCACAACAGGCCGCTGTCGCGCTTGGCAGCACCGGGAAGGAATCGATCCCGATTTTGATCGACATGCTGAAGAATTCAAAGGATCCGGGATTACAAGCCGCGGCGGCGAAGGGACTCGGCCAGGTCGGCGGTCTGAACGGCGACGCCACCGTCATTCCGCCGCTCCTCGACATGCTGTTCAAACCCGGCCTCGATACGGGGGTGCGAACTGAAGTGGTATGGGCAATCGGCAAAGTTCCCGATAAGCGGGCCATCGATGCCTTGCATAAACTCGATCGAGAGATTCAGGCGACCCGTAGCGACGATCCGGCCTATAAGAAGCTGAAGGAGGCGGCGTTTTGGTCATTGAAAATGACCGACACGGAACTCTCGTCTGAAAATCCGTAACTCCATCCGACACCTGCGCTCCTGGATGCCAGCTGCTCGACGCATGTATAAGTTTTCCTTCGTATGTGTTCGTTCGGTGATGATATACTGCCGCAGCATTTCATCCAGGAGGACGGGCCATGAGCGGTCTCTCGCGTAGACGATTTCTCCAACTTTCAGCGCTGGCCGGCGGCGCCGCAGCATGTGGTTATATGCTCGATCATGTGCTCGGCCTGCCTGCATTGAGCGGCCTGGCCGAGGCAGGCGAGCTCGCCAAGTTCGGCGAACCGATTAAGATCGGTATTCTCGATCCTCTTTCCAGTCCTTATAAAACGTCCTCCATCCATGACGTACACGGCGCGACGGTGGCCGTGGATCTCTACAACAAGCGCGGAGGAATTCTCGGGCGCCCGATCAGCATTCTGGAAGCCGACGATGCCTCCAACCCGCAAACGGCCGTCAAGATGGCCACCAAGTTGATCGCGGAAGATCGGGTAGATTTTCTCATGGGCTGTTTTAACGGCGAGGTGGCTTTGGCGGTGGCGGAGGTCGCCGCCCGTGAGAACAAGCTGTTTATGGTGACGGCCGCTCATATCATGGAGTTGACCGGCTCTCGCTGCAATGCACAGACGTTCGCGTTCATGCCGAACGCGCGGATGATGTCGCAGGCCGTGGCGCCGCACATCATCAAAGCGTACGGCAATCGCTGGTACATGATCACGGCCGACACCATGGACGGCAAGTCGGCCCTCGAGGCCATGACGGCGGCCCTCAAGACCCAGGGAGGAGAGATCGCCGGGGCGGCAACTACTCCGTTCGGAGCCACCGACTTTACTGCAGCCTTTACCGACGCCAAAGCCGCCAAGCCCCATGCGGTTATCCTCAATCTCTATGGTTGGGATTTAGTAAATGCACTGAAGGCCT
>DATFCE010000249.1:0-8223 GCA_035253365.1 Nitrospiraceae bacterium | reverse complement strand
CCAGCAGATCATCTTCCGGTACGATGTGATTCCCGGACCGAAGGTCTTTGAGACCCAGATCCATGGGAAGCGCTTCGAGATGTACAACGACACCGTGCTGGGCTTCAATAAGTCCGGCAAGGAAGTCGCGCGCATCCAGGTCGAAGAGCCGATCTATATCCGCCCGGCCGAACGAGTCAACTGGCTGTAAGATCCACGCCGGTTGCAGGAACGAGGCAGGAGCTCGTACGGGCTCCTGCCTTTCCTTTTTCATCCAAGACTTCCTCTTCAACCCTCCAGATTTTCACGATCACGAGGAAGACATCGTCACGAGAAATACGAGAAAGACGGGATTGACAGAGGTCTGGCAATATGAGTATGGTTAGCCCCTCTCAAATGGGGCGCTTGTGTCTCGCGAGGGATAATTCTGCACCATCGTTCGCGGTAAGGTCCAAGGTCCAGAAGTTGTTGTCGTCTAACATGTCACCCTCCCAGCCCCGAGCCGGCCAAGACCGGCTCTTTACCAGGCAGTTCTCTCAAATAATATCGGGCCGTCATGCGACATACATCTCTTTGTTGAAGATTTTAAGGTAAGGAGGACGGTTATGGATTGCACCACTGTGTTCTCTCATGCTCTCAAACGTGTGACCGGCGTGATCGCCGGTGGCGTGCTGACGTGCCTACCGCTAGCCGCATTGGCTGAACCTTCATCCTCGCATGAAGGGCATGCCTTGACGCAGCAAGTTGCCATGCCGCATCAAACGCCTGCTTGGGCCGAAAAGCTCAAAGGCCAGACGGTTGTCGAGGATGCCTTGGAAGGCCGGCCCGAGCGGGCGTCCATGGTCGAGCGGCAACATGAGCGGATCATGCTTCAAATGGGGCAGGATGCGCAGATGCAGCATACCGACGGGCTCTATAACAATATGTCTATGATGCATCAATACGGGGCCGGTGGTCAGGACATGTTGCTCGTCTCGGACCCGCGAACGGAACCCGTGGCGATGCAGGGTGGGAAGTGCCCAGCCAATGTGCCCGTGAAGTCGTTTGATGTCTCGGCGATCAATGTCGAGATCTCGCTCAATCAATGGCTGGATTACTATCCCGGCTACATGTACGTCTTGACCGAGAACGTCGACAAAGTTCGCGAAGAAGAAGCTGCAAACAAGGCTGCCCGCGAGAAGGAAGGCCATGATCCCGGAGCAGTGGCCAATGGCCTCCAGAACCAATGGATCCAGCCCCTGGTCATCCGTGCCAATCAGGGCGATTGCGTAAAGATCAAGCTGGAGAATAAGTTGGAAGGCGGCGAGGATGTGAGCCTGCACATCCATGGCTCCAGCATGGTCGTCAGCGCATCGGGGAAGCCAGCCACCACGACCAATCCCGAAACCATCGTCGAGCAGAACAAGAGCGTCGATCTGGAATGGTTTATCTATCCCACCACGCAGGAAGGCGGCCGCCAGTTCCACAGCTTTAGTAACGATCGCGAGCTGACCGTCATGGGATTATTCGGCACCTTTGTCGTGGAGCCCAAGGGATCCGAATACCTCGATCCATTAGGCACAGGCGATCCCACGCCGATGAAAAGCGGCTGGCAAGCCATCATTAAGAACGGAACCGGCCCGGACTTCCGCGAGTTCGTGCTGATTTATCACGAAGTTGGCGACGAAGCCTTCCGGCCGGTCAACAAAAAGGGAGAGTTTCTTCCCCAGCGCGATCCGTTGACCGATGCCTATCGGCCAGGGGGTCGTGCGTTGAACTACCGCAGCGAGCCGTTCGGCATTAACAATATGCACGTGCAGCACGAATATTTTGGATTTGAGGACGAGTCGATGGGATACAGCTCCTATACGTTCGGCGATGCGCCGACGACCATCCCCCGTTCCTACATGGGCGATCCCGCCAAGTATCGCCTTGTCCATGGCGGCTCCGAAGTCTTCCATTCCCACCATCCCCATGGCGGCACCATTCGCTGGCCGCGCAGCCCGCGAGCCATCGATGAGATGCCGATGTGGCATACGGCGAAGAATGGTCCGGTCAAATATCCCGTCATTCGCGCCAAGACCGATCGCGTCGATGTGGAAGTCATCGGACCGTCGGAGGCCTTGGACCTGGAGACGGAGTGTGGATCGGGGCTGTGTCAACAGCTTGCAGGGGATTTCCTCTTCCATTGCCACGTGGCGCACCACTATGTGGCGGGGATGTGGGGCTACTGGCGGGTGTACAACACGCTGCAGCAAGGAGAGAATCACAACGATGTGATGCCGGACCTGCGCGAGTTGCCGGATCGCAAGGGTCGGATGAAGGCCGGCGTGACGTCCGATCAACTCGTCGGCAAGACGGTTGATTGGTTCGGCAAGACCTTCAAAATCGTCGAGAAGGGGAAGACGGATTGGAAGTCCAATCCGGCCGTTGTCACGATCAAGGACTGGGTCGGGATGATGTTGCCGGCTCAGGGCAAGCCGGGGCACAAAGATGACGAAAAAGGTCAGATTGTCTCCTATGATGCGACGGTGCTGGATTGGGCTTGGAAGGGGAACCGAGCCTTCACTGAAAAGGAAAGTACGATTGATAACCCCAAATATAAGTCCAAGACGCCGGGGGAGCGCCAGCCGATCCTCTTCGAGCCGGATACCGGAAAAATCGCTTTCCCACATCTGCGCCCACATTTCGGCAAACGCGTCATGTTCTCGCCTAATCACAATGGCGCACCGTGGACGGAGATGATCCACCAGGACGAGAACGGCGATCGGACATCCGAGCCGGCGCGTCCGGGAGAGAATGGCCGGTGGAGCATGTGCCCGGAAAATGCCGGACGCAAGTTCTATAACATTCACTTCATTAAGACGCCCATCACCATGGCCAAGAAGCAAGGTAAAGAACCACCCGTCGTCGATCCGACCGGACTGATCTTTGTCCTGCATGAGGAAGAGGCCGCGGTTCGGGCGAACGATGATTTGAAGTATCCGCTCGTGTTCCGTGCGAATATCTACGATTGCGTGGATTGGATTCTCACCAGCGAGTGGGAGGACGACGACTACACCAACTTCCAATCGTCCAAGATCAACATTCATCCCCACTTCTTGCAGTTCGATAACCAGTCGTCAGACGGTGTCATCACCGGCATGTCATATGAGCAGTCGGTGCGGCCGTTTACGATGCTGGAGAAGAAAAACAAGAAGGGGCTACCGGCGCCGATGAACTCGGTGTTGACGGCGGCAGCGAAAAAGGGTTCCAGCAGCATCACGCTGAAGAATGCGGCGCAATATCACGTCAACACGGAGTTGCTGATCGGCGCGGATAACGTGAAAGGAAACGAAGTCGGCCGGATCAAGGATATTAAAGGCAACACGGTCACGTTCCATAAGCCGCTGAAGTTCGACCATCCGGCGAAAGATATTGTCACCGTAGAATTTGTCCGGCAGCGGCTCTGGGCTGATGCCGACGTGGGAACGGTCTTCTGGCACGACCATGCCTTTGGTGCAACCACGTGGCCGCATGGCGGATTCGGCACCCTGATCGTCGAACCGGTCGGGTCTACCTATCATGATCCCAAGACCGGCAAAGAAATTCGGAGCGGCCCGGTGGCCGACATCCGGACGGTTGAGCCGGTGGGCTATGGCGTCAACGGCAGCTTCCGCGAGTTGATGGTGCAGGTGCATGATACGGTGCCGCACACGGTCAACATCGTGACGGCCGGCAACCCGCCGGGACAGCCGGTGGAAGTGGCGTTGGAGGCGGGAAAGACCGTCTCCTTCATGATGCCCGAGAAGCTCTACATGTCGCCGATGCCATTCCTGAACGGCGGCACGCACACGACCGGCAGCGGATTAAATTTCCGGGCCGAGCCGATCGCGCAGCGTTTGGCGACGAATCCGGACGCCTCGCAAATCTTCAGCAGCGAGGTGCACGGTGATCCGGATACGCCTCTGTTGCGCGCGTATCTGGGCGACACGATGGTGTTCCGGCTCCTGCATACGCTCATGAATGAAACGATGACCTGGACGCTCTCAGGCCATACGTTCCTGTCCGAGCGGTACGCGGGTGATGCGAACCGGAAGAACTCGATTCACATCGGCATTGCGGAACGCTATGACCTGGTGGTGCCGCAGGCTGGCGGACCGCGGTTGCAAGCCGGTGACTACATCCACTTCAACGGCCGCGCCTCCAAATTCTCCGAAGGAGGGTGGGGAATCGTGCGGGTGTTGGATAAGGAAACGCCGGATCTACAGAAGTTGCCGGCCGGCTATTCGCAACGCAACGTGATTCCGGAGAAGCAGCCGGTGTGTCCGGAAGGCGCGCCGGTGAAGACGTTCAACGTGGTCGCGCAAGACTTCCCCGACATGAAGTTCAACCCCAAAGCGCCCGAGGCGATCGAGGTGGACTTCGAGCGGAAGATTCTGGTGGCCAACCCGGAAGCGAAGATCTATACCTTGGAGGAAGACGCCTCCAAGGTCGCCGAAGGGGTGCAGCCGATGCCGTTGACCATTCGGGCCAACGTCGGAGACTGCATCAAGGTCAATCTGAAGAACAAGATGAAGGAGAGCCGGGCGTCGTTCTCGGCAATTACGTTAGCGTTCGATCCGAAGGATTCGCTTGGCGCAAACGTCGGGAAGAACTCGGGCGATCAAACGATCGGCCCGGGTGAGAATCGGACCTATACCTATTACGCGGACCCCTTCCTGGGGGAGATCAGCTCTCTGGTGTGGGATTGGGGCAATGTCATGACCAATCCGCGTAATGGGTTGTTCGGCGCGGTTATCATCGGCCCGAAAGGATCGAAGTACCGTGATCCGAAGACGGGTGCCGATGTGACGAACAAAAACAGCTGGGTGGCGGATGTCATCGTGGACCGGACGATTCCGGGCAACGAGACGCGCGCCAACTATCGTGATGCGGCCTTGTTCTTCCAGGACGAGGACAACATTATCGGAACCAGCTTCATGCCTTATGTGCAGAATGTCGCGGGACTGACCGGCGTCAATTACCGGTCGGAGCCGTATAAGTACCGGGAGGAAACCGGCTGCTCGTTGGGCAAGATGTTCCAGCCGTGCACGGCGGACAAGCCGGAAGATCCGGTGACACCGATCATCGAGACGCACGCGGGCGATCCAGTGCGCATCCATGTGTTTGGCGCGAACAACGAACAAAACCAGATGTTCAGCGTCGAGAAGCATGAGTGGCCGATCGAACCATTCATGCGCGGCGCGGATCAGATCAGCGTCGTCGAGTTCTCCGGCTCGGAGACGATCGATGCGTTCATCAATTCGGCGGGCGGGCCCTATCGGCTCTCGGGAGATTACGTGTGGAGCAACCAGCGGCTCCCATACTCGCAGTCGGGCCAGTGGGGTTATCTACGGGTATTGCCGGCGGGCGATCAGCGCCTGTTACCGCTCAGCGGCGCCTCCGCCGGAGCGAAGAAGGCTGAAGTCGAGCAGCCGACATCACCGCAGGCGATGCCGGTCGCCTCGCGGTGATTCTGCCGTCGATGAAGCGAGGGGGAGCTTCGGCTCCCCCTTTTTTTTTGGCGTGGCGTTGGGTAGTATTTGGAAGCGGGACGAGACCGTGTAATCTCTGGCTCGGAGGATGTCATGTATTCTGTTTTGGCGAAAAGTTTGACGGCCTTCGTCATCTATATGGCGGTGGTATCCGCAGTACCGGCATGGCCATACGAAGAAACGACGGTCACTGACGGAAGCACGATCAGCGGCAAGGTGACTTTGACTGGCGGCAAGCCGACCCCCAAGGGGTTCAATCTCATCACATTTCCTGATCCGGTCTACTGTGGGCGAATCTCAACCGGCACGGGGTGGCGTCTCTTGGAGGAGTTCAACACGAGTCCCGATGGGGGTCTGAAAGATGTGGTGGTCTGGCTGGCCGAAGTGCCGAAAGGCAAACCGTTTGACTTTACACCGCCGCGCATCGAGGCGCGCGACTGCCGCTTTTTGCCGTTCGTCACGGCTGTGCGGGATCGTGATGAAGTCGTCGTGATCAACATGGATCCGGTGATGCACGATATCCAGGCGTATGAAACGTCGCAGTTGGGCCCGCGCGTGCTGTTCAATACGCCGCTTCCCATGAATCCGCACCATCAGCGAGAGGTGAGTGCGCATACGCATGAGCATCTGCCCGGCGAGCCGATGAGCGAAAAGGTCAACCTCACCAAAGGCCGCCGGATCTTCGTGATGCAGTGCGGGTTCCATGCCTACATGGTGAGTTGGGGATTAGCGGTGGAAAATCCCTACTATGCCGTCACGGCTCAGGATGGAACCTTTTCCATTGCCGATGTTCCCCCTGGGGAATACGCCGTCGTGGCATGGCATCCCGAAACCGGTCCGATGTTGGAACAGAAGGTGACGGTACCGGCGAAAGGGACGGCGTCGATTAATTTTGAATTCAAAGCGCCGACCGGCCGTCGTAGCGCGCATGAAATGGTCGAGAATCCGCATTATGGGCTCGAGTCGCTTGGAAAGCCCGTGGAAATCCTTCCAACCCTGAAACGTCAAATTCCGTAGCGGAGAAACCGCCATGTCGTGGAACCGGCGTGTCCTCACTGTTCTCATCTGCCTCGGATGGATAGGGCTTCTTGTTCCACTTGCATTCGCCTACGAGGTGGTGGAAGTCGAGAATGGGGGAACCGTCACGGGAATGGTGACGCTGAGCGGTCCGGCGCCGGCCCCCAAGGCGTTCAACCTGGTCACGTTTCCTGATCCCGAATATTGCGGCCGGATTTCCAATGGGAGCGGCTGGCGATTACTCCGGGATTTCAACGTCAGTAAGGAGGGTGGGATCGAAGGACTGAAGGACGTGGTGATAGTTCTGGAGGGCATTGAAGCCGGCAAGCCGTTCGAGTTTTCGGTCCCGCGTGTGGAGGCGCGGGATTGTATCTTCTCGCCGTTCGTCACCGTCGTTCGCGACGATCACGCCGTGGAAGTCGTGAACATGGATCCGGTCATGCATGATGTGCAGGCCTACGAAACGTCACATGAGTTGGGAACGAGGGTCCTGTTCAATTCGCCGCTGCCGATGAATGAGCATCATAAAAGGGGCGATCTGCATGCACTCCATCGCCATCTTCCCGGGCCATCTATGCTGGAGCGCATCCATCTCACCAAGGGGCGTCGCGTGTTCGTGATGCAATGCGGATTCCATGCCTATATGGAAAGCTGGGCGTTTGTCGTGACGAATCCCTACTACGACATTACGGGTTCCACTGGCGCATTTGCGATCGATCACGTTCCTCCCGGCACGTATCGCTTGCTCGCGTGGCATCCGCAAACCGGTCCATTTCAGGAACGGCTGATTACCGTGCCGCCGAACGGGCTTGCGTTGGTAAATCTGTCTCTGCAAGCGCCCGTGGGACGTCGAACCGCGTATGCCGTGATGGAAAACCCGCGCTTCGGCGCGGGCGCGCTGGGTCGCCCGTTGGAAATCATTCCGTTCGTGGAGCGCCAACAATAAAGAGGCCGGCCGGTATCCCTCGCTCGTGACCTGTCGCGTACCAGTTTGAAAAAAACTCATTTCAAAGTGCTCGTTCTTTTTCTGAGAGCCGTATGCACGGTCGCTCTATTACCCTGCCTTAGTGGTGAGGTCAGTACCGTATGGAGCGCTGACCCTCGGCCGCAAGATAGACTCAAAGAAGCGCGGTCGGCTTTCGAGCGCGGACAGTTCGAACGGGCTCTCCAATTGTCGGAACCGTTGCTGGCCGAGACGGGCGTCGCCGCTGATGCAGGGCGGCTCAAGATTCGAAGCTTGATTCGTCTCGGAAGACCCGCCGATGCGCTGGTGGAATACGAACACCGCCATCCATCCACAGGAGGCGATGACAAGCCGTTGTTGCGCGAAGTCGCCATCGGATTCGTCATACCTTTGCTCAAGGATATGCGGGAGCAGATGCGCGGGGCCGCCTATACCGCGCTGAAGGAGTTGGATTCCGACGACATGGTGCCGTATTTCGAGGACGGATTGAGCGATGGCGCCGGTTTGGTTCGCGCGTTGGCCGCCGAAGGCCTGGGGCGCTTACCCGCGGGCCGGCGCTCGGCTCGCCTTCGGAAGGCTATGGGGGATCAGGCGGCAATTGTCCGAACCGCGACGTTGAAAGCGCTGAGCCGTTCGCCGCAACGGTCGAATCTGGCTTTGGTGGAGTCCGCCCTTAAAGATGAGCAACCCACGGTTCGAGTGACTGCGGGTGGTGTGTTGGTCAAGTTCGGAAGGCCTAAGCTTTTGTCTCGAGTCCGCGAAGCCGCC
>DATFCE010000248.1:0-4569 GCA_035253365.1 Nitrospiraceae bacterium | reverse complement strand
TGACGTCCCCGAGATGCCCCGTGAGGGTGAGTTGTCCCTTGCCTTTCATCGTCGTCGCTTCGATGTGCAGCACGTCGCCTCCGGCTTCGGTCCAGGCGAGCCCCGTGGCGACCCCGATTTCATCTTTGTCCTGCTCGGCTTCGGGCAGATATTTGGGCACGCCGAGAAACTTGTGCAGATTGGCCGGGGTGATGCTGTAGCATTCGACCTTTCCCTCGGCGACCTTCTTGGCCACCTTCCGCATCATATTGGCAATCTCGCGCTCAAGGTTCCGCACGCCCGCTTCTCGCGTGTAATGCGAGATCGTCTGCCGCAAGGCCGGCTCCGTGATCCGAATGTGCTCCTCCGTGATGCCGTGCTCTTTGAGCTGTCGTGGAATCAAATAACGCTGCGCGATGCCGAGTTTTTCCTCCTCGGTATAGCCGGGGATCTCGATGATCTCCATGCGGTCCCGGAGGGCGGATAGAATGGGATCCATGAGATTGGCGGTGGTGACGAACATGACTTCCGTCAGATCGAACGGGACGCCCAGATAGTGATCGCTGAAGGCATGATTTTGCTCGGGATCCAAGACTTCCAGCAAGGCCGCCGACGGATCTCCCCGGAAATCCTGGCCCACCTTATCGACTTCATCCATCATGAAGACGGGATTGTTCGTTCCGGCTTGTTTGATGCCCTGGATGATGCGACCGGGTAAGGCACCGACATAGGTCCGGCGATGCCCGCGTATTTCAGCTTCATCCCGCACGCCGCCTAAGCTGATGCGGACGAATTCGCGCCCCAGAGCCCGGGCGATCGACTTGCCGAGCGAGGTTTTCCCCACTCCAGGCGGACCGACAAAACACAGGATCGGTCCTTTCATCTTGTCTTTCAGTTTCCGGACCGCCAGGTATTCCAGAATGCGCTCTTTGACCTTTTCCAGATCGTAGTGGTCCTCATCGAGGACCTTGGCGGCGGCTTTGATGTCGAGATTGTCTTTGGACTTTTTACTCCACGGCAACTCGACCATCCATTCGAGATACGTCCGCACCGTCGCGGATTCGGCCGTGTCCGGATGCATCTTCTCCAGGCGCTTGAGCTGTTTCTCGCACTCCTTGAGCACTTTCTCCGGCATCTTGGAATCTTTGATCCGCTTGCGGAATTCGGCGACCTCTTCGCCCCGCTCGTCGAGTTCGCCCAGCTCTTTTTGAATCGCCTTGAGCTGCTCGCGCAGAAAATATTCCCGCTGCGTCTTGTCCATCTCGCCCTTGGCTTGAGCCTGAATCTTCTGTTGCATGGAGAGGACATCGACTTCTTTGGAAAGAATCTCGCTGACCCGCTTCAACCGCACGATCGGATCTTCGACCTCAAGAACGCTCTGCGCGATCTCGACTTTAAGGCCGAGATTCGAGACGATCATATCAGCCAGCCGGCCGGGGTCCTCCAGATTTTCGATCACCACCATGACGTCCGGCATCAGCACTTTGCCCAATCCCACGATGCGCTCGAGCTGCTCCTTGACCGTGCGCATGACGGCTTCGGCCTCAAGCGAGGGGCCGGCGGGTTTGCTTTCGACGATCTTGGCAATCTTGACCGAATAGTACGGCTCGGTCTGGATGTATTCCTGGACTTTTCCCTTCGCGATGCCTTGGACAAGAATCTTGATGCGCTCGTCCGGCAACTTGAGCATGCGCATGATGATGCCGATCGTGCCGACCGTGTGGATCTCATCCGGCGTCGGCGCTTCGACATCCAAGGCTTTCTGGGTGGAGAGAAAGATCATGCGATTGCCCGCCAGCGCCGCTTCGATCGCCTTGATCGACATGTCACGTCCCACGAACAACGGCAGCACCATATAAGGGAATACCACGATGTCACGGACGGGCAATAACGGCAACTGGTCCGGGATTTCGGTATGTTGAAGATCGCGTTCAGGTTGTTCGGATGCCATCGAGACGTTCCTTATCGGAGGTTACGCGCGAGACGCGAATCGTAGGGCGGCACTCCGGCCATCACGGTTCACGGCCGGCCACACCGGCGATCAGGCGCCGAGCGACCCATTGCGCCGGTACAACTCTTTCAAGTATTGGGAGAAGGGTGGACCGAGCGTGGGATTCTTCAGCGCAAATTCCACCGTTGCCTTCAGGAACCCGAGCTTCTCCCCGGCGTCGTGCCGTTGCCCCTGAATTTCATGGGCAAACATCGGTCTCATTTTGGCCAAGCGACGAAGGGCATCGGTGAGTTGGATTTCACCGTTTTTCCCGGGCGGGATCTTGCGCAGAATGGGAAAAATGTCGGGTGACAGCACGTATCGGCCGATGACCGCGTATAACGATGGCGCATCAGCGGGCGCGGGCTTTTCGACCAGGTCCAGCACGCGATGCAGAGTCGGCGCGACGCGCTGATTCGCCACGATCCCGTACCGGCTGACCTCGTTGCGCCGAACCTTCTTCACGCCCACGACCGGGCCCTTGTGGGCTTCGGAGACGGTAATGAGCTGAGCCAGGCCCGGCACGGGCGCGTCGATAATTTCATCGCCTAAAATCACGGCAAACGGCTCGTCGCCGATCAGATGCCGGGCGGCCAGGACCGCATGGCCCAGACCGAGCGCTTCCGATTGCCGGACGTAACAGAAATTCGCCAGCTCGGAGATGCGCCGCACTTCTTTCAGCATCCCGTCTTTCTTGTTGCCCTTGAGGTTTTCTTCCAGCTCGAACGAGCGATCAAAGTGATCCTCGATCGCTCGCTTCCCGCGACCGGTGATGATAATGATGTCTTCAATGCCGGAGGCGACGGCTTCCTCCACCGCATATTGAATCAGCGGCTTATCGACCAGCGGGAGCATCTCTTTGGGAGAGGCCTTAGTGGCGGGGAGAAAGCGAGTTCCGAGTCCCGCGGCGGGGATGACGGCTTTGCGAATCGGTGCGGCGGACATGTGGGGGATACTATGTGATAGGTGCGCGGAAAGTCAAGGATGCACCGGGCGCGCCGCACACGCGGCCTCTACGCATGGCGGCGAGGAATGTTCTTTACATTACGGGCGGCGATCCCTATAATTCCCCAGTTTTTTCGAATATTTCATAAAAAATGATCGTGGGTGACGTCCATACTGCACAGAAGCTTCTTCGGGGCCGGCTCTGCGTCCAAGGCTTGTCGGTCAGGTACGATGATCGAACGCCGGCTTGATTCGGGTTTGGTCGCGCGCGCTGCTCTCGTGATTTCTCAAGCCTTGGCATCGATCTCCGGACAGATGGTTCAGCGAGTCTTGAAAGAAAGGCCGCGGTGACCAGCGGACCGGGGACTCGAGCAGTCCTTCTTTTCTCGATCTTGGCGGTGTTTTTCTCCGGTACGCTTGACGATCCGCTGTCTGCGCAGGAGGGAGGGCAGAAGGTCGCCTCGATCGAGTTTCGAGGGCTCAAGCGTATCGAACCTCCCGCCGTTCAAGGCCGGTTGACGCTCAAGGTCGGCGATCCGTACACAATTGAGGCGATTCGGACTCAAATTAGGCTGATCTATGAGATGGGCTTCTTCGAGGATGTCCGGATCGAGACTGAACCGACGCCGGACGGTATCGCGGTGGTGTTCGTCATTCGCGAAAAGCCGTTCATTACGGAGGTCGTATTCGACGGGAACGAAAATCTCAGCGATGACAAGCTGAAGGAAAAGATCACGATTCGAAGCCAGTCATTTTTAGATCAGCAGCAGGCGAAGGAAAGCGCGGAGAAAATTCGGCTGGCCTATCAAGAGGACGGGTATTATAACGCACAGGTGATTCCCATCATTCTGACCCTGGAGGAGGACCGAAAGCGGCTCACGTTTTTCGTGAAGGAAGGGGATCGGGCCAAAATCAAAACCGTCAACTTCGAAGGCATGACGTCCGCCACGAAAAAGGAGCTGTTCAAGGTGATGGCGACCCGCGAGTGGGTCTCCGTGTGGGGCACGCTGACTGGCAAGGGTCTGCCCTCTCTGTTTACCGACGCCGGGATCTTGAAGCGGGAAGAGTTAGCCAATGACGTGGAGCGCATCCGAGAAGTGTTTCTGAACAAAGGCCTTTTGAACGTGCAGGTCAGTCTGCCGGCCGTTGAGCTGACCGAGGATAAAAAGTGGTTTACGGTCACCTTCGCCATCGTGGAAGGCGAGCCGTATACCGTCGGAGAGGTGGGCTTCCGAGGCAACACCGTGTTTGAAGACGCCGAGCTGCGGGCCGGCATGAAATTTAAGCCGGGCGATACGTTTCAGCGGGCGAAAATTCGCGACGAGCTGACCCGGCTGACGGAACTGTATGGCGGCAAAGGATACGCCTTCACGGACGTCAATCCGTCGGTGACGCCGGACCCAAACACCAAAACCGCCTCCATCGTCTTCCATATCAAGGAAGGCGAATTAATCCGCATCCGGGAGATCCACATCAGCGGCAACGATAAGACCCGCGATAACGTCATCCGTCGCGAGTTACGCGTCAACGAGCAAGAAGTCATCGATACGGTGGCGATGAAGCGGAGCTTTCAGCGGCTGAACAATCTCAATTTTTTTGAAACCGTCGAGATTCTGCCCAAACAGGTGGAATCGGACAAGGTGGATCTCGATGTG
>DATFCE010000247.1:0-7851 GCA_035253365.1 Nitrospiraceae bacterium | reverse complement strand
CGTCATGCATCCACTCGAGCTGCTCGAAGACTGAGTCGGGTGGATAGATCGCCGGATTGTCTCGAAACTCCGGCTTCAGTAAGTCTTTGGCGTCTCGATTGGAAGATGCGAAGAGCAAGCGGTTGGTCGTCCGCGCAGCGACCTCTTGATCCAGCAGGTGATTGATAAAGCGCATCGCCAGATCTTTATTTTTGGAGGACTGCAAGACAACCAGGCAATCGGCCCAGATCGTTCCGCCTTCTTTCGGAACGACGTATTTGATGGACGGTCGATCGACCGTCGCGCGCGCCACGGCACCTCCCCACCCATGCGCGAGCAGGACCTCCCCGGAGGCCAGCAACTGAGTGTAATTCTCACTCGTATATGCCTTCACCAACGGCTTTTGTGCCAGCAACAGTCGCTTGGCCTCATCAATGCTCTGAGGGTCTGTGCTGTTGAGCGACCGGCCGATCGAGCGCAGGGCCACACCCAACACTTCGCGCTGATCGTTCAGCATGCTGATTTTTCCTTTGTACCGAGGGTCCCACAGGACCGCCCAACTGTCCGGCGGTCCCGACAGCTTCTCCGAGTCATAGCCGATGCCCACGGTGCCCCAGAGGTACGGGATGGAATGCCGATTGCTAGGATCGAACGGGAGGTGTTGCAGGCGGTCCAGCAAATGGCCGGCATTCGGAATCTTCTGTACATCCAGCTCGGCAAGCAATCCCTGCGCCGCCATGATCGAGACCATGAAATCGGACGGCACGGCGACATCGTATCCCGCCGCGCCGCTCTGCAACTTTGCCAGCAATTCTTCATTGCTGCCGAAGGTGTCGACCACCACCTTCACGTTCTGGGCTTTTTCGAACTCATCGACGACGTCAGGCCCGGCATAATCCGACCAGGTGAAGTAGTAGAGCGTCGGCTTCCGCGCATCCTCCGGCGCCGGCTGGCAACCGATCAGGCTCGCGATGAGAACCACCGCGAGCCAAGTACGCTTTGGTGATTTGGTGATTTGGTGAAGTGTCAGAGCCACAAGCAAAGTATGATCCTGGCGAATTGTGATTTGTTAAGCATGGAAGAGGCACGATGAGTTCTCTTCATCTCAGCTTTCACAAATCACCAGATCACCAAATCAGTAATCTCGCTTTCTTTGCACCGCCATCGACAGGCCGATCAGCGCCATCGACAACACAAGCAAAACGGCCGACACGGCGTTGACGACGGGCGAGACGCCGGCCTTGATCATCGAATAGACCTTAAGGGGCAGCGTCGTCGAGCCGGGGCCACCCGTAAAGAAGGTGACAATGAAATCATCCAGTGAGATCGTAAACGCCATCAACACGCCGCCGATGACGGCAGGCGTTAAAAGCGGCAACGTCACGCGCCTGAAGGCCTGCCATCGCGTGGCGCCTAAATCAGACGCGGCTTCTTCCAGCCGTGGGTCGAGCCTGCGCAATCGGGCGCGGACAATCACCATGACGACCGGCAGATTGAACGCCGCGTGCCCGATGGTCACGGTCATGAGACTGAGCGGCCATTTGATCGTCACGAAGAACAGCATCAAGGCCACACCCAGCATGATCTCTGGCACCACAAGCGGCAGAATCACGCCGGCCTCGACCCATCGTTGAGCGCGGATCGAAAGCCGCTCCATGCCGACGGCCGCCGCCACGCCCAACACGGTGGCGATTAGGGTGGATACCAGCGCCACGATCACGCTGTTCTGCACGGAGGCCAGGAGCGCCTGGTCCATGATCAGCTCGCGATACCACTGCAGGGTAAAACCGGTCCAGCCGGCTGAAAGACGCGAGGCATTGAACGAAAACACGATTAAGATCGCGATCGGGACGTAGAGAAAGACGAGATTGGCCACACTCAAGCCGAAGAGCCATCCGCCCCGCCGAATCATCGTCGTTCTTCCAATCCCTGCAGCGTCCCGCCGGAGCGGATGTAGGCCAGAGTCCCCGCCAGCACCAACGCCATGAGCGCGAACGAGATGGCCGACCCCAGCGGCCAGTCGCGGATGACCAGATACTCATGCTGGATGAGATTACCGACCATCATCGTTCTTGCTCCTCCCAACAGATCCGGCGTGATGAACGCCCCCACCGAGGGGATAAATACCAACAGACAACCAGCCACGATCCCCGGCCTGGTTAGAGGAAGAATCACCCGCTGAAGAACGGACCACCCGCCGGCGTAGAGATCCTGCGCGGCCTCAATCAACGACAGGTCCAGCCGGGCCAGCGCCGCGTACAGCGGCAGTACCATAAAGGGCAAATACCCGTACACGAGCCCGATCAGGATCGCCGCATTCGTGTAGAGAATCTCAATGGGACTTTCAATGAGGCCGATCTGCATCAAGATCGTATTCATCAGCCCTTCCGTCCGTAAAATGAACATCCACGCATAAGTCCGCACGAGAAAATTCGTCCAAAATGGAATGATGACCAACAGCAGCCACACCCCTTGCCAACGCACGGGGCAACGCGCAATGAAGTAGGCCCAAGGAAACCCCAGCACCAAACACAGGCCGGTGGTCGCCACGGCCAGCAGAAAGGAACGAAGATAAATCCGAAGATACAGCGGATCGACAATCAGCGCGTAGTTGGACAGGGTAAACGCCCATCGCACCCCACCATAAATGCCTCGAGAGGCAAAGCTGATCGCCAATACCAATAATAAAGGGATGAAAAAGAACACCAGCATCCAAATGACCGCGGGCGCCAACGGCCATGGGAACGGAGCGGGTCTCGGCGCGCTCGGGGATGGGCGGGTGAAATACAACACGCGAATCCTGCTTGACGATTGAGGCGTCACTGAAGAAGGGCGATCCGGATTCACTCAGCGAGGGTCACTCCATCCATGACCGACCACTGAAGACACACGGCATCACCGGCTTGAAACCGCTTCTGGTCCACACCCCCGTTCGGCACGCGCACTTTCCACTGTTCTTGGTCGGGCAGCCGAGCCCAATACTGCATTTCGCTGCCGTTATAGACCGCCTTTTCAATTCGTGCCGGTATGGCGTTTTCAAATCCGTTCAATCGTCGCTCTTGCGCGAGATGCAGCCGTTCGGGACGGAGCACGAGTGTCGCCCGACTCCCCTCTCGGACGTTGGCCGATCGGGGCGCATGCAGGTCGGGAAGATCCGGTGCGCGAAGCGTGCATTGGGTTCCATGGACCTCGATGACGCGGCCTGGGACGGAATTCGACAGGCCGATGAACTGAGCAACGAAGAGAGAGGCGGGCGATTCATAAATTTCCTGCGGAGACCCGACTTGAAGAATACGGCCGCGGTGCATGACGGCGACTCGATCCGACATCGTAAGCGCTTCTTCCTGATGATGCGTAACGTACAGGAAGGTCAGTCCGACGTCCACCTGAATAGCTTTGAGCTCGACCTGCATGTCCAGCCGGAGCTGTTGATCGAGCGCGCCCAACGGCTCATCCAATAACACGACGGCGGGGCGATTGACCAGCGCGCGGACGAGCGCGACGCGTTGCTGCTCGCCGCCAGAAAGTTCCGCAGGCAATCGGTCGCGTCTATCCGCCAGCTTGACCATCTCCAACGCGGCTTGCACGCGCGAGGCGATCTCGACCTTCGAGACCCCTCGCATTTCCAGGCCGAAGGCAATGTTGCCGAAGACCGTCAGATGCGGGAACAGCGCGTAGTTCTGAAACACAAGATTGACGGGTCGGCGATTCGGCGGGACACCGTTCATCGAACGGCCTTCGATGACGATCTCACCGTGATCGGGCTGCTCGAATCCGGCCACAAGCCGCAGGGTCGATGTTTTTCCGGACCCGCTAGGGCCGAGGAGAGAAAAGAATTCGCCTTTCCGGACGGTCAGCGAGCAATGGTCTACGGCTGGAGTGGCGCCGTGATATTTGACGAGATCTCGTATGTCGACGCTGGGCTCGTCCACGCGGTGAGTCGTTATTCGTTATACGTGATATCGTGAAAGCGGGAGGCAGCGCAATATCACGATCAACGTGTCGCGATCCATGCTCACACCTACGAGTCGGCGCGGGCGCGTTTTCTGATGCGAAGCTTGGCTTGATGCTGGCGCAGCAGCTCCCGGCGCAGCACCTCTCGGTCTTCGGCCACGATTTTCACGAGACGATCTTCATCTTCTGCGTGATAGCGAACGAGTTCCGAGAGCTTCTGCACCTGACGTTCGAGCCGATCAAGCCGCCACAGCATGTTTTCCACTCCACCGATCGTCCGACCGTTTTTCGACGTTCGAGTCGCTTTCGTGAGAGGGGCCCTTGGCATCTAGTCCTCCTTGATAGCTGGATGGCGGGATCGATGTCTCGGCTAGTATCCTTATCATCGATTGCAGTGTCAACCTTTCTATTTACACCCTGTCCTGCTAGAATTCGCTCCATGCAAAATATTCTGACGATGGTGCTGGCCGGAGGAAAAGGCGAGCGACTCAATCCGCTGACGCAGTATCGAGCCAAGCCGGCCGTGCCGTTCGGCGGCAAATATCGCATCATCGATTTCACCCTCAGCAATTGTTTGAATTCGGGCTTGCGCAAGATCGCCGTCTTGATCCAGTACAAGTCCCATTCGCTCGACCGCCATATTCGGTTAGGCTGGAACATGCTGAACGGCGAACTCGGCGAGTACATCGCCTCCATCCCGGCGCAGCAACGTTTGGGCGAAGATTGGTACAAGGGCACCGCCGACGCGGTCTACCAAAATCTGTTTCTGCTCGACAACGAACAGCCGACACACCTGCTGATTTTGGCCGGTGATCACATCTATAAGATGAATTATGCCGAGATGGTGGATTTCCTCATCGCCAAGGACGCGGATGCAGTGGTCGGGGCCATTGAATTTCCCCTGGCCGAGGCCAGCCGCTTCGGCGTCATCGGGGTGGACGAAGAGCATCGGATTTTGCGGTGGGACGAAAAGCCGAAGAATCCCATGCCGGTGCCGAACGATCCGTCCCAGGCCTTCGTGTCGATGGGGATCTATGTGTTCAAAACGGACGTGATCCGCGAGCAATTGACCAAGGATGCGGGAGAAGACACGCCCCACGACTTCGGGCGGAACATCATTCCCAACATGATTCAGGGTCATCGCGTGTTCGCCTTCAAATTTCAAGACGAAAACCGGAAGGCCGTGAAGTATTGGCGGGACATCGGCACGCTGGACGCGTACTGGGAAGCCAACATGGACCTGGTCGCCGTCGATCCCTTGTTCAATCTGTATGATCAAGACTGGCCGATTCGCACGTATCAAGGCCAGTTTCCGCCGGCCAAGTTCGTCTTCGCGCAGGATTACCAGGGGGGCCGCATGGGCGTGGCATTGGATTCCATCGTCTGCGGCGGGTGCATTATCTCCGGCGGCCGAGTGCAAAATTCCGTGCTTTCGCCGAATGTCCTGGTGGAAGATCATGCCGAAATCAGAGAATCCGTGGTCATGGAAAACGTGGTCATCGGTAAGCACACCCGCATCCGGAGAGCGATCATTGATAAAGATGTGATCATTCCGCCGCATACCGAGATCGGGTACGATATTGAAGCCGATCGCAAGCGTTTCACGGTATCCGATTCCGGACTGGTAACCATCTCCAAAGGGATGAAGCTTCATGCCTCCCTCTATTCATCCGGTTGACCTGATCGGCGCCCTTCGCCATAAGCACCTCACACCGGCCATCGTCTTCCTAACATCGCGGCGCGCTTGTGATGAAGCCATCCAGGCTTTTCAGAGAAGCCAGACGCATCTGCCTCCGCCCCGCCAAGAAGCGATCACCGCCGTCCTGGACCGGTTGGTCACGCTCTATCCCAGTATTGCAGACCATCCGCTGCTGCCCGTGGTCACGAGGATCGGCGTCGCGGCGCATCACGCCGGTCATTTGCCGTCGTGGAAAATCGCCATCGAAGAATTGATGCGGCAAGGGTGCCTGGATGCCGTCTTTGCCACGACGACCTTGGCGGCCGGCGTCGATTTTCCGGCGCGTACGGTCGTGCTGACGCAATCGAGCGTGCGCAAGACTCGGGATTTCACCGACCTGACGATCGGCGAGGTGCAACAGTTGGCGGGCCGAGCCGGCCGCCGCGGCAAGGATCTGGTCGGGTTTGCCATTGTCACACCGTCTCCCTACATCGATTTGAGCGTAATCACGCGCGGGCTGACCGGACAACCTGAGCCGATCGACAGCCAATTCGTCATCTCGTATCCGATGGTGTTGAACTTGCTCAAGGCTCACCCGCTCGAGCACATTCAGGCGATTCTGGCGAAAAGCTTCGCGCAGTTTCAGCTCAATCGTCGCGCGGAGGCGCTGGAAAGCAAGTTAGATACGCTGCATGAACAGATGCAGCCGTACGGGCCTCGAGTCTGTATGGACTGGATTACGCAATGGCAGGTGTTCGACCATGCGCGCAAGCAGAAGGCGCATCGGGTTCATATCAAGCGACGCGAACCGCCCGAACTCGCCGCCCGCCTCAACTTTCTGACGCCGGGCCGAGTCGTCGGACTGCCCCGAGGGCGCGGCATCGTGCTGCGCCAATATCGCAGCCGCGGCCAACGCGCGCCCATGATCACGGTCCTGCGTCCCGGCGGGGCGGTGACGGAATGTCCGGCGTCGCTCGTCACGCAGATTTTCGATCTGACGTACGAGGTGGCGGAGGCGCCCGTCTACCCTTGGAGCACGCCGGCAAGCCTGGATGACTTGACCCAACGCCTGTCGGATCTGCCGGTTCGGATTCCCGTCCTCCCGATTCTAGTCCAGCCGGAGACGGAAGAAAGCGAAATTGCCCACACGCTGACCGACGAATTTCCCTGTCCCACGTGCCCATCGCGGCCGGCCTGTCACAAGGACCATGCGGCGGCCCTGCGCCTGCGTCAGGAAATCCATCGCCATACGAAGACAATCCAGGCGCTCCGCACCGGTCTCTGGCATCGCTTTCAGGCTCGCGCCGAAGCGCTCCAGCAGTTCGGCTATTTAACCCCGACGTGCCATCTCACGGAGGACGGCGAATGGGCCCGACTGATCCGCATCGATCACTCCTTGTTGATCACCGAGCTGATTCGAGCCGATGCCTTCGGTGGGGCGGAGCCGCAGATTCTGGCCGGAGTCATGGCCAGCATCGCGCACGATGACGACCGGCCCGGCGCCTTTCCTCGCATCAGTCCGGGTTTGGCCTCATTGCTCGGGCAGGTCCGGCAGCTGGCTGAATCCTTGTCGCCGCACGAAGATCCGCCGCTCCTGCGGGCGGATGTCGCGAGTTTGACGGAACGTTGGATCGGGGATCCGACACTCACCTGGATCGGCTTGTGCCGCCTCACGACGATGGCGGAGGGGGACATTTACCGGCTGCTGGCGCGCACCTTGGAATATCTCTCGCAGGTCCATCAATTGTATGGGACCCATCCCGGACTGGCGGATACGGCGAGTCGCGCGATCAAAGCCTTGCGGCGGGGCGTGCTGGAGGAGCTCCCATAGGAATGAGGGTAGTGCTTGAAGTGTTTATCCGAGCGCCTTCATCGATTAGCGCTCGGTACTCGCAAGCGTGGTCCAGTCCTCATAACTCAGTCCTTAAAAATCATGACGACCGACGAACTTGAAAAGACTCTCGCTCAGCAACCCGTAGCCCGGCTGCACCGGCTGGCGCGCGGCCGCATTCGCCGGCACTTTCGCCTGGGGAAACGGCGTCTGATTGAAGCGTTGTTGCAGCACTCATCAGAGAACCGCGCGGGGCTGGAATCGGATCTCTCGGCCTTGATCAGTGAGGGCTCGCACCGCGAAGAGCATGGCCATGGGCGAGCGCCGGGGTCTCATCGAAAAGGCCGTGAGATCGACCGCCGTGCCCCCAGCCCCACCGAGAGCGAGACCGCTGAACCGACGACCGATC
>DATFCE010000246.1:0-12843 GCA_035253365.1 Nitrospiraceae bacterium | reverse complement strand
GGGACCTCGACAGGCGAGATGGCCCGCGCACCTTGGATTTGGACATTCTCTTTTACGGCAGTCGTATTCTGGAAGAACATGACCTCACCATTCCTCACCCCCGGCTGCACCTCAGACGTTTCGTCCTGACGCCGATGGTCGAATTGAATCCGATGTGGCGCCATCCGGTTCTCCGCTTGACGATGCAGGAATTGCTCGATCGGATTGATGATCCCGCCCCGGTGCGCCGTATTGAACCGCCTCCCGGCGAACGCGACGGCGCCCGTCCGACCTGCAACGTCAGACCCGATCCCGCCTGATGAAGATTATTCGAACCGTTCAGCGCATGGCGACATGGAGCCGTGCTCTTCATCGGGAAGGCGTAACCATCGGGCTGGTGCCGACCATGGGCGCGCTTCACGACGGCCACCGGGCATTGGTGCGAGCCGCGCGGTTATCTTGCGATGCCCTCGTGGTCAGCGTGTTCGTGAATCCGCGGCAATTCGGACAGGGAGAAGATTTCGGGCGCTATCCCCGGCAATTCGAAATGGATGCCGCCATGTGTCGCTACGAAGGGGCCGACGTCCTGTTTGCGCCGAGCGCCGAGGCGATGTATCCGCCCGGCTTCCAAACCTCGGTATCGGTGAATGCCTTGTCCCGGCGATGGGAAGGAGCTCGACGTCCGACGCATTTCGAAGGCGTCGCCACGGTCGTCACCAAATTGATCAGTCTCGTCAGGCCACACAACGTTTTTTTTGGGCAGAAAGACGTTCAACAGGCGGCTGTCATCACGCAATTAGTGAAGGATTTACATCTAGGGGCGGAAGTCATCGTCCATCCGACGGTGCGGGAGGCCGATGGCCTGGCGTTGAGTTCCCGAAACGTCTATCTCACCGCGCATCAACGCCGTCTGGCTCCGATCCTCTATCGGGCGCTGCTCGCGGGCCGGGACATGGTCAAAGCCGGTGTTCGATCGGGCGCGCGAATCGCGGCTGCCATGACAAAGGTCGTGTCCCAGGAGCCCTCCGTCGACATGGATTATCTGTCGGTGTGCGACCCGGCGACGCTCGAACCTGTGAGCCGGGTGACCGGGGACGTGCTGTTGCTCGGTGCGGTGCGAATCGGGCGTATCCGCCTGATCGATAATCTGCCCGTCAAAGTCAGACGTAAGCGTGGCTAGCATCCCGACTGCACTCAGGCCTTCGCGGGCCTGGTGAGGGGAGGCTTATATCTGCGAGAGGGTGAGCGGCTCGTCAATAATTCCCTCACGAAGCGGCTGAGATGTTGCTTCTGCTTCGGGTCCAGCCCTAAGAATTCCAGTCCCAACGAATCGGAGTAGACGGATCGCACGACGACGGTTTGGATGGTAATCGGACGCTGGGGCTCCGGCGGCTGGAGTCGAAGGTGAAGGAATGATCCTGCCGGGAGAGGAGAATCGGTTTTCAATCGGCACCCGCCAAGGGACAGATCGACCACGAGGTCATTCCCACGGGAAGGTTTTCCGATGATCATGGCGCGAACATGAGTCACCAGACGCTCATATTGCCGCCGGTCCGCCTTCCAGCAGCGCGGCGCGAGGGCGAACCGATGGAAGCGATGCGTGCAGACCTGACAGCGAAACGGACACCAGCGCACGAACGTGGACATCAGCTCCATCGCCCCAATACGGCGCACCCGTTGCACGGCGCCTGATCCACATCTGGGACATTTCGGCATACGTGTTCCTCCCCGACGGCCTCTGAATACGTACTAACCTAGCCTGTCGAGCCCTGCGCCGTCAAGATAGGATCGAGCGCCGCCGGGGAGTAATGCGCGGGCTTCAGCCATTTGCCGTCCGGCCGCTTATGCCCGCCGACTTTAGTCATATTCGAACGGTGCACCTCGCGGAACACCGGCTCCATGTCGATGCCGCATGACACCGCCGTGCCATAGACCACATACAGTAAGTCGGCCAGCTCTTTGGCTACTCCGGCGAGCGTTCCCTGGCCGAGCGCCTCTTTCAATTCGTCGAATTCTTCCTGGATCAGTCGGATGCGCAACGAACGAGTCGATTCATCGGGGGCAGCCGGAATTGTGCCCACTGCGATATCAAAGGTTCGATGAAATTCTTCTACCATGCGCTGCTCGTCCGTCATAAAACTTCTCACCTCCTTGTAACTTCCTTATTCAACCGGCGGCATGGGGCGAGGCGCCGATTCAATGGCTTCCAAAATATTCAGGTCCTTATCCGACGCGATGCCCAATTCTTTAAACTTTCGCGCGGCGGGCAGAATCCGGGTCTCAAGCGATCCCACGGCGCGGTTGTAAGCCTGGACGCTTTTCTCCAAGGCTTGGCCGATCGTATCGAGATGCTCCGCCAACACGGTCATGCGCTCATACAGATCCTTGCCGAGTTGTCCCGCCTGCTGCGCGTTTTCACTCAATTGCTCTTGCCGCCACCCATAGGCCGCGGCGTGCAATAAGGCGATCAAGGTATTCGGCGTCGCGAGAATAACGCGGCGCGCATACCCGTCTTCGCTCAAAGCGGCATCCTGCTCCAAGGCCGCCGCGAGGAAATGCTCGCCGGGAAGGAAAAGGACGACGATTTCCGGCGTTCGGGGGAACTGGTTCCAATACGCCTTGACGCTCAATTGGTCCATGCGTGTCCGAACCTGCGCCGCGTGACGGCGTAATTGCGCCTGCCGCTGAGCTTCATCCCTCGCCTCGTGAGCTTCGAGATACGCCGACAACACGGCTTTGGCATCAACGACGATCTGGCGGCCACCCGGCAAGCGGATGATCATGTCCGGTCGCAGACGGCCTTCATCGGTCTCGACGCACGCTTGCTCGTTGAAATCGCAATGGACGACCATGCCGGCCAGTTCCGCGACCCGTTTCAGCGTAATTTCACCCCACCGGCCGCGGACACTGGGCGCGCGCAAGGCATTGACCAGATTGCCCGTCTCTTGTTGTAAACGCTGGTGGGATTCGGCCAGTTGCTTGAGATGCTGATCCAGCCCGCCATAGGCAGACTGGCGGGAATTCTCCATAAGCCGCACCTGCTCTTCATAGCGTTTAAGCGACTCATGAAGCGGCTTGATGACCTCGTCGATCGCCTGCTGGCGCTGTGAGAGTTCGCCTTTGGCTTCAGTCTGAAGCGTCTCGAATGAGGCCTTGGCTAAATCGAGAAAAATCTTATTGTTGCTCGTTAACGCTTCACCCGACACGGCCTTAAAACTTTCGACGAGCTCATGGCGGGCTTGCGCCAAAAGCGTCTTCTGTTCCTGCAGATTTTTGGCCGCTTCTTGCGCCTTGGTTTCCGCCACCGCGTGCGCGTACTGGACCTCCGTCAAAGCCTGCCGGACCGTGGCCAATTCCGCGCGCTCGATCATGACCTGCTTCCGAAGCTCGGCGGTTTCCACCTCCGCGCGCTCGGCCCGTTCCGCGGACTCAATCAGCCGGGCTTGGACTTCCGCGCGCAGCCGCGTCGCAGTCCAGAGTCCCGCCACAAGCGCGCCGAGACAAAGGCCGACTGTCAGTCCAACCGATATGGAGGCGAAATCCATGGTTCGTTCTCCAGAACAGTGGCGGTGAGCGCATTCAGAGTACGGGAATGCATGGCGGGCCGTCAAGGAATCAAACAGACGATTCTGTTAAAATGCCGCCGGACATGCGAAGGTTATACTTACGGGACTGACGGAGGAGATAATGGCACGAACGATTCCGTTCATCATTTTGTGCTGGAGCTTGACGGCATCCTTTGGAACGGCTCACTCGGCTGACCGGGACAAGCTCTTGTCCGAGCCGGGGGTCTACGGCACCTTTGCGGTTTTTCAGATCGATGATGAGTGGTGGAAACACGACAAGGCTGCCCGAAGTGCGGCGACCGCGGCGGTCAAAGAAGTATTTCAGAAACACACCGAGAAGGTGGCCGTCGATACCTATCTATCGCGCGGACTGTCCGACCGAGCCGATGTGTTTGTTCGGCTCCATGCCAAAGATCTCATCGACAATCAAAATCTTCTGCTGGAGGTGATGAGCACGCCGTTGGGGCGGCATCTCACGAATACCTACACGTTCAATGGCATCACCAAGGCGCTCAATTACGTTCCCGGCTTCCCGGAGGACCTGAAGACGGCCCTCAAATCACCGACGGAACCGGGTCCGAAACTGTATGCGATCGTGATCCCGATCCGGAAAGATGCCGAATGGTGGTTGTTGGATCGCGAGACACGAACGAGTTTAATGAAAGAGCACACGGAGGCGAGCGTACCCTATCTCAAGACGGTCAAACGCAAGCTGTATCACGCCAGTGGACTCGACGACTTGGATTTCATTACCTATTTCGAAACGACGAAGCTCGATGATTTCCACAATCTGATACTCGCGCTCGAACAGGTGAAAGAGAATCGCCATAACCGCCGGTTTGGCCATCCGACCCTGTTGGGAACGATTCGGCCGCTGGATGAACTGCTGGAGATCCTGGCGCGATGATTGTGATGTGCCTGAATGTGCGAAACTCGCGTCGCGTGAGCTCTTCGAATATCTCGTCGTCAATCTGTTCCGCGAGGGGGGAGCCGCCGAATCTCACCGCGCTGCGCGTCCACAGCGATCCATTCTCCGTCCTGAATCCATTGCGTGATACCGTCGACGTTGACGACGGTGGGAATACCGTATTCCCGCGCAATGATGGCTCCGTGCGACAGTGTGCCTCCCATTTCGGCGACGAGACCCGAGGCCAGTCCCAGCACCGGAGCCAGACCGGGATCGATGACTGCCGTCACGAGAACCTCGCCACGCCGGACCTGCCGGGCGTCTTCAGACGATCGCAGAAGGCGGGCCGGTCCTTCGGCATAGCCGGCGCTTACCGCTACCCCTCGCCAGAGGTTATCTTTTCCAGCGGCATCTCGTGGGAAAACGGCGTTGTCCAAGCCAATCACCGTCTCCGGTCCCGGCTCCGTGGCATACTGACTACGCTCGGCGCGCCGCGCCGCAACCAACGCGTGCCCATTGCGGGCGGGATCCATGACGATCGTTCCCAGCTCATCAACCGTGAGGAAAAACACGTCGTCTTGTGCCTGCAACTTGCCCGAGGCGGCAAGCGACTCGCCCAGGCTCAATGCCAAGCGGCGCACCGCATACGACACATGCATCATATGGTGGCGATTACTCTCTCTGAGCGCGAGCCAGCGGCAAAGCCGCCGGTACCACCACTCAAATCCCCATCTCTCGTGCAGCCGCCATCCGAACGCCGCTCGGATCCGCTGCAGCGCGCCATGCCGGCCGGATTCCTGTTCACGACGGATGGCTTCTCGTGACCGAGCCTCCGAAGCCGTCAGATACCCTCTGATCACGCTCAACACGTATTCCGGAGTCTCGGCATAACGGGGTGACATGGGATCGGATTCCCCAATGGCTCGATGGCCGTATTCACTCATGTATTCGTCAAATGAGTCGAGGAACCGCGTGCCGGCCAGGAGGCGCCGAAACGGCGCCGGGTCCCAGGGTTCGGCCCGCAAGAAGTCCCGCGCAACAGGTTCGCGACTCGCTTGTTCGGCCAGGTCCATCAGCCAAAGTATCTGCTTGGCGCTGATGACAGTCCCCGTCCCTTGCAACGCGGTATTCAGCAGCGCCCTCCACTCCGGCCCTATCCGTCGTTCCAGGAGATGGCGCAAAACATGAAACCCCTGAGCCACACCGCCCACGATCGCGAAGGTGATGTCGCACGCAGAGAGTCGCTTCCCGATTTTCTCCAAATGCGCCATGAGATCCGCGGGCGACGGCTCGTCGAGAGCATAGTCGGTCAGGCGAGGGTCGACGTGCTTCATTTCGGCGAACCAGCCAGGCGCACGCCGTACCGCTCGTCTGATTTTGCCTTCCATCCGAAGCCCGGCGCGCAGGAGCGCCCACCACGCCAGCCGAGGTGGCCCGCCCAATGCGAGACTCGCGTGACCGCCCATCTGTTCGGGCACCCGCGCGGGGTCGCCGGCGAGTTGCTTCGCGAACGATTGGTAAAGGGTCAAATTGATGTACGGCCGCCCCCGGATCACGCGGAGCGACGGGAGACCCTCCGGAACGTGACACCCCAAGTGACGATAGTGATGCATGATGTTGGCCTCCATGAAGGCCTCGAGTAACGACAGTCCCAACGGACTGGGCAGGTCGGGAAACGTTTCCTTGAAGTTGGCGCGTGACCAGACGCAGGAGGCAATCGACAGCGGCAAGCCCTGGGACGAGGGTGTCGCCGAAATGGGACGAGCTTGAAGCAGCCACATGTGGCGGCGGTCAAGCGCCCATTCAAGATCGACCGGCATGCTCAGGGTCTGCTCGACCCGTTTCGCCAGCTTGACCAAAATGACGAGATGCCGGTCGCTCACGGACGGCGCGTCTCGCTGATCCAAGGCAACCGGCTGGTCGATGATGCCGGCTGCCGTCACGATCCGTCTCGTCGTCTTTTTGGCGATGCGACGTTCAAGCACGGTCACCCGCTTCGACTGAATACCGGCCAGCACGGTGAAAGAATCCGGAGTGACTTCTCCGCTGACCAACGGCTCGGCCAAACCGTAGACCGAATTGACGGCCACAACATCCGAGTGACCCGTCAGCGGATGGCACGAGTAGGCCACACCGGACGCCTGGGGCACGAGCATGGGCTGTAGGACAACGGCCATGGCGGGCGGGGTTGGTCCGAGTGCTGAGCGGGCGTGATAGCTCCATGCAGCGGGGGTCCACACCGACGCCCAGCAGCCGAGAATCGCTGACGCCATCGCCCCTCGGGAGACGCCCAACGTGGTTCGATAGACGCCGGCAAAGGTCACCGTCGACGTGTCTTCACAGGAAGCGGAGGAGCGGACCGCCCACAGCGTGTCGCTTCCGTGCTCCAGCGTGCGTTCTAGTTGAGGTAATCCGGACTCGCTGATCCACTGTAGGATCTTCTCTCCCGGAAAGGTGCTCAACTGTCGCCGATGCGTTTCAAGTCTCACATCACGAGAGGACTCCTCGACAGTCCTCACCTGTTCCCACAATTGATCCGGCTCCATCCCCAGTTCGCGCAACGCTTGGCGATAGGCCGCGGTCGTGAGGCAGAAGCCGGGGGGCACACGGAACCCATGCCGAAGTAAGCGGCCGAGTCCCGCCGCTTTGCCGCCGACCAGCCGCGGATCTTCACACGCTTCGAGAGGAAGAATAAATGGCTCGATCACGATATCAAGGTATCGCGTGGGACGGTCACCGAACAAGGAGCAGATAGAGATCGTTCACATTCGTCCCGGTCGGTCCGCTGACAATCAGCTGTTCGAGACGTTTGAAAAATGGGTAGGCATCGTTTTGCATGAGGAAGTCCAGGGGACGCAACCCAAGGGCCTCCGCTCGGGCCACCGTCCGCCCATCGACCACAGCGCCGGCGGCATCGGTGGGTCCATCGGTCCCATCCGTGCCGAATGCCGCGACCCAGACGTCGGGTAATCCGGCGATTTCGGGCGCGATCGCCAACGCAAATTCTTGCGCTCGTCCGCCGGTGCCATTTCCGCGAATCGACACCGTCAGCTCTCCCCCTGCAATCACGCAGGCCGGCGGCCTGATGGGACGGCCGGTGGTCGCGATCTCTCGCGCAATGCCGCCCAACACCCGCGCGGCTTCTCTGGCTTCGCCGGTGAGCGAGGTGGACAGGACCAAAGGGCGCAATCCGGCTCGCGTCGCTTCCCGCGCCACTGCGTCCACCGCCGCTTGGTTGTTGCCGATTACGTGATTGTGCACGCGACGGAACAGTCGCGCGGCGGGCTTGGGAGATTCGGCATGGAGCCCGCGCCTACCCTGGAGCAGGTGTTGCCGCACGCCGAGGGGCGCTACATCCCAGATGCCATAGCGACGAAGGATACGAATCGCGTCGGCGTAGGTTGTGGGATCCGGCGCCGTCGGCCCCGATGCAATGGTACCCAGGTCATCGCCGATGACATCGGAGAGGACCAACGAGATCACGGTGGCCCGCGTTGCGGCCGCCAGCCGGCCTCCCTTGATCGATGAAAGATGTTTACGGACCGTGTTGATCTCTTGGATGCCCGCTCCGCTTTTCAATAGGAGCTGCGTCGTCTCCTGTTTATCGGCCAAGGTCAGTCCCGGAACCGGCGCCGGCAACAAACTCGACGCGCCGCCGGACAGCAGAACGAAGAGCAGATCGTGTCGGGACAATCCGGCGGCTAACCCGAGAACCTGTTGCACCGCTCTCTGACCGGCTTGATCAGGAACGGGATGCCCTGCCTCCACCACCTCGATTGTCCGGGTGGCGCAGCCGTGACCATATTTCACAACGACCAGGCCGCCGGTCAATCGATTGCCCAGGCGCTCTTCCAATGCCGCCGCCATGGGCGCAGAGGCCTTGCCGGCTCCCACCGCAATAAGGCGCTTGTACTGCCGAAGGTCGTATCGCCGTGGACCGACTTTGAGGTGGAACCCGCGTCGCGTGACGGAATGATGGATGGCAAGGGCCGGATCGACCGCCTGAAGAGCCGCAGTGAGCAGGCGATGAAAGAGCGCGCGGACCGCCGGCTGCTCTACACCGATGATCATTACGGAAGCTTATCTTGCTTCAAGCAGCGATAGGGACACGTTTGCTTGGGGACTTTGATCCGATGGATGCCTTTGGGCAGATATTCTTTTCTGATCTCGGGGTTCAACATTTTGAGCATGAGAAAGAATGTGCCGAACTCCTGAGCAATGGAGGAGAGGTGCCGCTGGCTTTCTTTGATATTGAGGGTAATGGTTTCCGTCTCAAGCGGCGGGTACAGATCCTTTTTCGTCAATCCCAGATATTTCTCGGGCTGGGAATAGATTTCTTTGGCCGCGATGATCCGCGGGACATAGCGCATGGTCTCTCGGACGTAATGGAGCTTCCAATAGTCATCAATCTTTTGCTCTTTGAGTAATTTTTTAATGCGGTCTTCGCCCGCATTGTATGCCGCCATGGCCAGGAACCAATCGCCGAGATCCTGCTTGAGGAAGCGCAGGTATTTGATGGCCGCGTCGGTGGACATTTCCAAATCGCGCCGGTCGTCGCGCCATTTATTGCTGTACAACTTGTATCGCTTGCCGGTCGATCCGATGAACTGCCAGGGGCCGGACGCCTTCGCGCGTGAATATGCCGCCGAGATGCACTTGCTCTCGACCAACAGCATGAACTTCAAATCATCGGGCAGGCCGGCCTCGGCCAGCTGCTTTTCGACCGGCGGAAAACACCGGCCGGTGCGCTTCGCCAGAATGATGCTCTCTCCCTGCTCGGCGAGAAATTGATAAAACTCGTACTCGATACGCTCGCGCACATACCAATTGTCGAGCGGGACGGGAATGCCGGCAAACGAGAGCTTTTCCGGCAATTTAAACGAACTCAGGAAGAAGCGTTGCCCGTGTCGCTCAACCTCCGGAACGATGACTAGTTGATCTTCCGTCTCTCCGGAAGGCGTCAGCTCGTCCTGCAGGGCGCCATTGTCTTGTTCCGTCGCGGTGGGGTGGTCAACGGTGGAGTCAGAACCGGGGGTGATCTCGATCGGATTAGACGTAGTGGCATCCTCGGCCATGACTACGGTCGGCACCCCAGTCAGGGCGATGAGCATCACAATCGTACGGACGCCTATCCCCAGGCTGGAACTGAAAAGGCAAGATTGAAGCATATGATTTTCCTCATTGAAGCGGAACATGCTAGCAGGAATCCGAATCCACCGGCAACGGTTTCTCGTGTGGCGTGTGTTATTGTAGCACCGGTATGGAGCCGTTCACGATTCTTCATCGCCAGATCATCGAATGCCGCCGCTGCCCGCGGCTCGTCGCGCATCGGGAATCGATCGCGCGGTCCAAACGCCGGCAATACCAAGCGTGGACCTATTGGGGTCGCCCCCTTCCTGGCTTCGGTGACCCGGACGCACGGCTCTTTATCGTCGGACTCGCGCCAGCCGCTCACGGCGGCAATCGAACCGGGCGCATCTTTACGGGTGATCGAAGCGGCGATTGGCTGTATGAGGCGCTCCACCGGTTCGGCTTTGCCAATCAGCCGCAATCGACTCACCGGGATGATGGACTAAGCCTGACCGACTGCTACATTGCCGCCGCGGTGCGTTGCGCGCCGCCGGACAATAAACCGACCCCGGAAGAATTCGATACCTGTCGCCCGTATCTGCTCGAAGAACTTCGACTTTTGAGCAAGCTGAAAGTCGTTGTGGCGCTCGGGAAGATCGCGTTCGACCAATACCTGAAAGCGTCGCGCGCGCTCGGCCATCGGCCGCCGTCACCGGCGCTGCAATTTGGACATGGGGCCGCCTACCGGCTTCCCTGGAACGTGACCTTACTGGGCTCGTATCATCCAAGCCAGCAAAATACGTTCACGGGGAAATTGACGCGACCTGAATTTTATAAGGTGTTTAGGCAAGCTCGTGCGATCGTGGAAAGGCATGGATAACAGCGACCGACTTCCCTATGGCAGAAGCCGGTCGCCGAAGCATCACTTTTTTTGCTGCGCGTTCCAATCGGCTAAAAACTTCTTCAATCCAATGTCAGTCAGCGGATGTTTGATCAGCTGCTGGAAGATCTTAAACGGCATAGTGCAAATGTCGCCGCCGATGAGGGCGGCTTCGACGACATGCTGGGGATGACGCACGCTGGCCACCAGGACCTGAGTCTCGAAGTCATAGTTGTCATAAATGGTGACGATTTGTCGGATCAGCTCCATTCCATCGGTGCTGATATCATCGAGCCGACCGATGAACGGCGAGACGCACCACGCTCCCGCCTTTGCCGCCAAGAGCGCCTGTGTCGGTGAAAAGCACAACGTCACATTGACGCGGATTCCTTCGGCGCTCAATCGCTTCGTGGCTTTCAGTCCTTCGGGAATTAATGGGCATTTGACGACGACATTATCGTGCACTTTCGCCAGATCCCGACCCTCTTTCACAATGGCATCCGCCTCGGTGCTGACCACCTCGGCGCTGACCGGGCCATCGACAACTTTACAGATCTCCAACAACAGCTCTCGGAATTCACGACCTTCTTTCGCGGCCAGTGAGGGGTTCGTCGTCACACCATCCAGGCCGCCCATATTGACGGCCTCTTGAATTTCTTTCACATTCGCCGTGTCGAGATAGAGTTTCATAGTCGGTTCCTTTCATGGACATGCCTTGAGACCATCTAACCGTTATTCTAGGAATAATGGAAAACGAATGCAATGAGCGATCACGGCCGACATAGCGCTTTGACACGAACCTACGCACTGTCTACAATCCTCGCGGGAGGATGGGATGCGACCGGCGCGTGTAATGATACTGGCCGCCACACTCGTAACACTCTTGACAGGATGCGGCGGCAACCCCTACCTCGACGCGTCGTTGAAACCCGCCGAACTGGAAGGCAAGGATAAGGCTTGGTTCGAGAAAAATTGGGGTACACCCAGCGGAAAATCCCCCCGGTTCTTCGGAGGAGAGACGTGGACGTACTTTCGGATTGCCGGCGGCCAATCCGGTCCCCTGTTGTTCAACTTTACGCCCAATCAATGCCAGATCACGCTGAAATTCAACTCCGATAATCAGCTCAGCTCCTACAAATATTCCGGTTGCTAGGCCTTCTATCCGAGCTCATCCCGGCTGAGACAATCGTTTTTGAAAGCTCTCTGCGCAGCCGGGGCTACAGAAGTAATACGTCTGCCCTCCGATCCTCGCCGATACCGCTGACCCCTTCGGTACGTACGTTCGGCACACGGGATCTTGGATCATCTGATTGTCAACCAACCGGTTCGAGTCGCCCCGTAATTCTCTCAAGGCATTTCGCAGCAGAAAATACAGCACAATCAGCAGAATGAGAACGATCAGTAGTCGTAACATGCTGTCCTTTCGGCATCGCTGATTCCTCAACGCTTGCGCCGGCGCCCTCTGCATTAAAACACATTCCGGGAGTGACGCGTGAATCTCACCCGAAGATACGACTTGTCCGGGCCCGAAGGGCTCAAGGCTTTTCGATTATGGAGAGCCCTTTGCACACACAGGGGAGGGACTTTAGACCGATGGCCCTGGCCCCCAATGAATGTTATGGTGGAGATATGAAAACGTGTGACAAATGCCAAGGCACGATGCTGTTGGAACGGGCGGTAGATTTGAATGCCGGATTGGTCATCACTGTACTGGCCTGCCTGAATTGTGGCAGACGTAAACCGGTGGAAACCGAACCGCGGCCTTTGACTGCCCGCTGCTAAATGGCGGCCTCGCCTCGACGATTCATGAGAGAAGGTAAAAATCCTCTGTGGATTTTTCTGCCCAGAACAGGCGCCTGACACCTATGAAACCGAAGATAACAAAAGTCTCCAGTACTCCATTGACAAGTCTGATTTGCTGCCCTGAGTGTTATCGGCTCATCAGCTACGAGTCCAGCGCGCAGGTGGTCCGGTGTCATACCTGCGGCGCGACGGTCAAACGCGAACCGCTGTTGCCTTTTCAATCTGCACTTCGCCCTCGCTGACGCGGCTTATCTCAGGCCTAACACATCCTGCATATCGTACAGACCAGGAGGTTGCTTGACCACCCACTGAGCGGCACGCAGCGCGCCGCGCGCAAAGGGATCCCGGCTTTGCGCACGATGGGTCACCTCGATCCGTTCTCCCATACCTCCAAAAAGTACCGTATGGTCGCCGACGATATCGCCTGCCCGAATCGTCTGAATACCGATCTCTCCGGCCTTCCGTTCACCGACCATTCCCTTGCGAGCGTAGACACCGACCTGCGCCAGATCACGATTGACTGCCTGGGCCAGCACTTCTGCAATCTTCAAGGCAGTACCGCTGGGGGCGTCTTTTTTCAAACGATGATGCGCTTCTATCACCTCAATGTCATAGTCGTCACCGAACGTCTGGGCCAT
>DATFCE010000245.1:0-7295 GCA_035253365.1 Nitrospiraceae bacterium | reverse complement strand
CGGAACACCAAGGTAAACGCTCGACGGGTGGTTTCGGTTTTGTTCGGTGGTGCGCAATGAAGCGTCGTCCCGACGTGCATTGTGGCATCACCGACTTGAAGAGGACACGTAATGGCTTTTTGTGTATCCACCTTCAACGCTGTCAGCATGGTTGGGTTATCCGGCATCGGATCATGCCGCAAGACCGAATGATGACTGTTCGGTATGAACTGAAGGCAGCCGTTCGCGTAGGTGACTGCTTGAAGCGGAATCCAAAAATGTACCGTGGGCAAGGGAGCTGACGATTCCCTGTGCGTCTTATTATACGCCTGGTCTTGATGCCAAGGCGTGCCGGAATCTTTGTGTGGATGCTTGTAGATGGCCGAATCAAACGATCGCAAGGCAGTAATTCCAAGCACCTGTCTCGCGATCCTCCAGCATTGTCGGAAGGCGAGTGTATCAAGGAGTTCTGGCGCAAATCGAGACGGCCGGAACAGATATTCGGACGTCGGCGTCTCCTGGAATAAATTATCTAAAGTATGTCGTATGGTTTGGATATCTGCAACCGTCGTTAATTTCTCAACAACCAAGAACCCGTCGCATCGAAATCGCTCTAGTTCGCGCTCCATCAGCCCATCCCGACCGAGAGAGTTGTCACGATCAGATTGTGCTCGCCGGGATAGCCTGCGTAATACACCGCGCATATCATTCCTCCTGTGTGAAAACCGTCATTCTCCCGTGTCCGGGACTGATCTATGGTAGAGCGCACGGCGATGGGTCGTCGGTTAGTTACGTAGTAATATGCAGCGCGCATAGTGCCGCATTGCGAACGAGCCTTCAATTGGACTTTCGTCTTAATGCAGGGGAGAAGAGATAGAAAGCGACAAGTCGGCCAGGGATGTGGGAACACTAGAAGGCATAGCCGGACAGGGTCAGCGTCCGATAAGCTTATCGTTGCCTGGTCATATGCTTATAATATGAATCCTGAAAAGGACATACGATTCTATTATCAATCGCGAATTATCGTGCCCTGAGCAGCGACAAGGATAGTAGGCATGGACAGGGTGAGCGTGTCGACAGCCTCGATACCGGCGTTTCCGCGACTATCGGGATCGAGTCGCGAATAGCACTCCGGCATAGGCAAGGGCCACGAATACAAGTGTGCCGAATAGCACAGCACCCCATTCGAGAATTGTTGTCATCATGGTCGGCAGCATAGGGAAGAGGCCCGTCAGCGTAAATAATCCTGAAGGACGACGCGCGACCCGAATGCATTGGGTCGGCACATAGAAGCGGCTAGTCGCAGATCGCATCAAACGCGAACAACCTGCGTGGTGGAATGATCGAACAGGCGGCCGATTTTGTCAGCGAACCTGAGAAACAGACCAAAGAAGCCACACGCTATGGGAAAGAGTGGCGGGGGCGAGGAGATTGACCTCTTCGCATTCCCGGTCGGCGAAAGAAATACTCACCAATGGGATGGGATTATTCGCTCACTTCAATAGAAAGGCGTGCAGTTCAGCAAGCTGGGTGTGGTGGCGGTGGAGGTATCGAACGGCTTAGCCCTGAAGCTTGCTGCGCCGGCTCTTACGCCGGGGCCTGCCCCCTCGTACGCTCCCCGTGAAGGGGACACATCTCTTCACATCCCCAGATTCGATATTCGATACCACTATTGGTGGCGGTGGAGGGTATCGAACCCCCGACCCGCGGCTTATGAGTCCGCTGCTCTACCAACTGAGCTACACCGCCACGGTGCGAGGTTGTACCAAGCAGGACGCTCATGAGTCAAGCCGGGAGGATGTTTCAGAGAACGATCATCAACCGACGAAATCCGGATTGAGTCGATCCACAGGTCGCACTAGGGTTGCCTTGATTTCGTTATAAACGATAGCGCGGCCAACTTGTCGGAGACGGCTAAAAATGCCTTCGACAATAACCTGGTCTCCTTCGTGAATATCGGCTTTTCCCAATCCCACGACCTTGATCGAACCATTGCTGTCTTTTAGCAGAAATCCATACGCCGGTTGTCCCTGCCGGTTGGCAGCCTCCTGAACATTGGTGACCCGACCAACGACCACGACCATTTGCTTGTCATACTGGTCGGGATGCGACACGAGATCGGCGACCTCCAACATGCCGGCGGCCATTGCGAAGGCCGTCCCGAGCACGACCAGCAACGCAATAGTCCAAGAAGACGCTGACAAGACGGACACGCGAGGGAACTTCATAGATGACTCCGTGCACTTTTTATAATTTCCGCTCTTCTCCCAGAAAACTTCGGAGCACGTGCTCGCCCATCTCACTCAATTGTCCCTCCTGAGCCTGTGCGCCTTCCAATTCAGCCGCTGCTTCTTTCGCCGCCGGAGAGATTCTGGCCAACAGATCGTGCTCCAACGCATCGGGTGACGTATCGAGATCGGCCAAAATAGCCGCGAATCGCTGCAGGCCGAAGAGGGATTTCAGCTTCGTGCCGTATTCCGCTTGGTGACTCGATTCCTGAACCAGCAGCAGCCACAAGCGGTTTTCCACTTCTTCGGGAAGGGTGCCCTGGGCGAAAGCCGTCAACGTATCAATCAACGCGGCTTCGGTTCCCTCAAGCCCATCGTAGATCGAGACAGAGCGCTCGACCGACCGACCAGACAACACCGCGAATGTCTCTTTCCAAAGATCGATCGGATGGGTAGTTTCTTGTTGGCCTGATGAAGCAGCCTTGGCGATGCTCCCCTGTAGGGCTTGAAGATAGTGCTGCAGATACTTGGCCTTGCGGGCGGCCAGGCTTCCCGCGGGAATGCCCCAAATGTGGGCGATCTCGTGGTCCTGCAACGACTGTCCATTTGCGATGAGATACGCCTGTCGTACACTTTCTAACCGCTTCCGTTCCCGATCTAGGCGCCGCAACTGCATTTGGTATTCAATCACAAGCCTTCGCCGTTGATAGTCCTCCTCGGTGATCTCATCACGCTCCCAACTCGCGTCGAGTTGCCGCACCATGGGCTTCGTCACCGCGCTCCGAGCTTGAGTTTTGATGTCCTGCACACCGGACATGTCCATTGCGAAACGGTCGCGGAGAAGGCGTTCTGCGAGTGAGCAAATCGCTTCACTCATGGCAATTTGCCTGCGGAGGCATTCGATCTGGAGCCACTGACGCTCACGTTGCTGACGAATGATTGTGCGATATTGAGTCGCCCGATCCGAGATGCCGTCCAACGTCTCACGCGTAATGAGTGTGGCCCCCTTCATCCCGGTCTGGCGGCGCGGATCGGGGCGATCCAGCGCCATATATTCAATATCCTCCGGGGTCAGATCCAGGTACCGAAGCAGCAGTAACCGCAGCATGATCCGTCCCTGCGGCGGCATCGCCGCAATCGCCGATTCGATCTGTTCCTGAGTTAATAAAGAAGCCATGGGAAATAAGATATACGAGGATGCTCAAACAGACCGTTCAGCAAGGTCGCAGGAGAGAAGAAACCGGAGGCGTACCCTCTGGGGTACGTTGAGGATTTCTTCGAACCGAGAACATAGCTGGAGGTCTGTTTCAGCATCCTCATGCAGAGCCGGTGGCCTGCGATTCGAGATACATCGCCACATATTCCCGAATTTGCTGGACCGTCCCGCTCACGTACAAGTCACTGGGGATTTCGACGCGAGACAACTTCGCGGGATCTACCCCCTTGTCGATCGCATATGCCTCGTCCACATACAAACTTACCGACCCGTCGGGATGTCTAATCGCGTACAACGCGCTGGGCTCGTCCATGGGGACCTATATAATTCCGTTCAATGTGAGATAACACAGCGAGCCTTGGAGTGTCAAAGGCCTGGTATGGCAGCCTCTGAGCGAAAGCAACCCCGCCGCCGAAAGACGTATGCGGTAAACGCGATCAGCGTGATGAGGAAGACGGTTCTGACGCGACCGTATCCTAAACAGGCGAAATTTGCCGTGGCATTCACGAGCCCGAAGGCGGCATAAGCCAGATAAAGCACGAGCGCCCAGCGACGAAGCCGCAAGAATCCGTACCCGATTAAGAGGTGGAGGGTCGGAGACTGAGCTTTAGCCAAGATGCCGGGCCATCCGGTCGGCTTCACACAGAAGATTGTCAAGGAGTAATCGGGGTTGGCGATGATGATGTAGAGGTCGGTCGCGGCGGTCAATAAGAACAACGCGCCGAGAAAACGAATATCGTGCGCGCGCTGCCAGGCGGCACGCATCGTGTTCCGAAGACCGGCTCGGTCGGCCACCGGCAAATACGCGTCATACGCCTGGATGGCCCACCAGGGCAATCCAACCAACAGGAGAAAAAAAATGGCCGCGCCTGTTCCTGCCAAGCGGCCGAGTCCCCAAGCTCCAGTCACCAACATCATCCCTGAGAGAAATGTCACCGACGCATGCGCCGGCTGCCCCTTGACGACTTGGCCTAAGCCGGGGACGAGGGCCGAGAGAATAGCCGCTAGAGCATGAGACCGACCGGATGACGGAGAAGCATCCACAGCTGTTGCACGGGAGGGTGGGATGCTTATGTTCTGACGGCGGACCGTTTTGAGCGACTGGACGTTCGTGCTGGACGCTCGGACACACAGACGGTGGAGTCGGCCATGGCCGGCACGGCGGTATGGCGATTTTCAACAATGGTCTCATCCAGCCTCAACCCGCATTGAATGCACCGCCAGCCTCGAAATCGCCCGCTGTGTTCGTGGATATCTTCCATTGTCAAGAGACCTGCGCATTTCGGACATCTCATCGGAGACCTCCATGAGCTTGTATGATCGTAAAAAAACGCACGGCCTTCCCAACTCGGAAGGCCGTGCCAAAGAAACATGAAAAAATGGCTATCCGCCCAATGTGTCCAGCACTTCTTTGAGACTCTTATGAAGACACGTAAAAATGGGAGTGTCACGCAAGGTGTAGCGGCTTCCTTCTGTCTCACGTAATGCCATGACCAGGTCGAGAAAATCTTCCGGCTTATCAGTCTCAAACGCCACGACCCATTCCTGATCATCCAACCCGAATGAATAGGTGGTATTGAGCTTCACCGACGGAAAGCGATGCCCCACTTCAATATGCTCGTCCATCATTCCTTGACGGGCGGCCTTCGTGAGCAAGAACCACTCACGGGTTTTCAGAAACGGATAAACGAAGATGTACTTGCTCTTGCCCGGCACGATTGTGAGCCGCTTGCTCTCTTGTCCCTCATGGACGTGATGATCCACATATATGGAGCGCTTCGTCATCGCCAGATAGGAATATGGTGTCGTCAGGTATCGGCCCAGGCCGGTTGCCAGCAGTTTCGTGCTCATTTCCTGGAATAGCTCCAGTTCATAGCTGATTCGCCACAGCATGATATCGGCGTCCCCCCGGATCCCGACCATCGTGTACGGGATGACGATGACTTTCCCGCTGTACTCATCGATGACCCGATTGAATTCCTGTTTCCCCCGGCTTCGTTCATCCTCAGGTAATCTGCGCCAGGCGGGGTCAACCTTATAAAAGGCAAAGTTGACGAATTGGCGCCTAACCGTCTGCTCAGCGCTGGCCATGAACCAACCTCCTTACCACATCATTCGGGAAAGAAAGGGCTTTTTAGCACCTTCATCTTTTATTGTCAATCTACGAAATACCACGGATACGGATGAATTGCCGCCCGTCAGCGAGCCATTGACTCGGCGACGCGCATTTGGTAAGGCCGAATCATGAAGCCGCCAAGCCAATGGGGCGTGTGCGCATGCGCGATTAGCGTAGCGACAGGGCTCTTCGGAGGAGCAGTATCCGTACCGGCCATCGAAGTGCAGCCCTGCCCGAGTCAGATTGCCGCGTCGCTCGAACACGGAAAGGCCGCCGCGATTGCCCGCACGCCTCCGGATCGTCTGTACGCCTGGTTCGGTTCGTCTCGCGACTTAGAGCCGCACGGCTTTCTGATGACCAAACTGGTCGGCCTGACAGTCATGGCGACTCACTTTGGGCTTCGTGGAGAGACGCCGATGGAGCAGGATATCGGCCAGATTCTGGACGATTCGACCTTGCTGATCAGCGTAACGGTCTTCGGTGATCGGCCGAATTTTGCAGTGGACAGCTACATGCTGCTGTTTCAGGGGAGTCATATGATCAAACCTATGAAGGTCCGATTCGACGGCCAGGCGGCGCGGACTCGGATCTGGCCTCGACAGCCCGCCTATCAAGCAAAGATCGTCGCCTCGTTTTCGTACGCCGATCTGCAGCCTGATGCCGCGACGCGGATCTCCGTGTTTCCGGCCATGGGCGGAGAAATTTCGTTCGATGTGAATTTTTCCGAAATCCCATGATTGATCAATGCTCGGTCGATGGAATGACGGTCTTGGATTCCAACGTAGTTCCCATGGGCGAGGGTGTGGTAGCATCGGCCTCCCCATGAGATCGACTCGTTCCTCGACGCGACACGCCGAAATCATCGCCATTGGTTCAGAACTTTTGCTGGGCGGTCGTCTCGATACCAACTCTGTGTTTCTCACTGCGCGGTTGGCTGCGCTCGGGATCGAGGTGCGGTTCAAGTCCGTGGTGGGCGATGACGAGCGGGATATCGCGGCCGCGCTTCGCGCGGCGGCGGCACGCGCCGATCTGATCGTGCTGACGGGTGGATTGGGCCCGACACAGGATGATGCGACGCGGCAGGCCGTCGCGTCTGTCACCGGCCGGCCATTGCGGCGGCGCGCCGAGGCAAGGGACGGCCTGCGGCGGCGCCTGGCGGCGTGGGGACGGGTGCCCTCGCCGGTCCAATTCCGTCAGGCGCTCATTCCTGCCGGCGCGGAGGTCCTGTCCAATCCCGTTGGGTCGGCGCCGGGGTTTTGTCTCCGATGGAAAACATGCCTTCTTGCGGCGCTTCCTGGGGTGCCGAGGGAAGCGGAAGAAATGTTTGCGATCTCATTAGCCCCGCGCCTGGCGGCGGAACGAGTGATTGAACGATCGCGGTGCCGGATCGACCAGCGGATGCTTCAGACGTTTGGTCTGATCGAATCCGAAGTCGATCAGCGCTTGAAAAACTTGATCCGGCCCGGAGACCCGCTGCGGCTTGGGTTGTTGGCTTCCCCGCTCGGTGTGTCCGTTTCTCTCACGCTTTGTGCGGCTGCGTCCGCAACCCCGCTGTTGGACCATTTGGACCGGATGACACAAGAGGTCCGGTCACGCTTAGGCACGCATGTCTACGCCGAAGGCAATGAGACCATGGAAATGGTGGTGGGCCGCTCCCTCAGCCGGCAAGGCCTCACGGTCTCTCTCGCCGAATCGTGCACGGGCGGGCTCATTGGACACCGCCTGACGCAGGTGCCGGGCAGCTCGGCCTATTTCG